>PXDN01000400.1 GCA_003566375.1 Opitutia bacterium | reverse complement strand
ATCGGGGAAATACATACATGAAGCTGCCCGCTCCCCGCCCGTAAACCCATGAATCTTGAAACATGTCCCAAGTCGCACGGGTTCCCTGCCAGCGGATTTGCCATTCCATTTCCCCGTCTTCGGAGACCAAGCGTTCAAACTTTTCCATTACCCGGTCTTTGCCAATGGCCGTGAGGCACACTCCGCAAAAAGCCGCGAAGAGGCCGAAATACAACAAGCTAATTAAGGACGTTTCCCGCAAGCGGCGCCAATGCCAGGCATGAACAAGGGAAAAGCCGGCACCGGCTAAGATCAGGCCAATTGAAATCAGGATTCCAGTGCGTGAACCGGAAAAGAAAACCAATGTGAAGAGAAGTAAAGACGTGAAAAAGAAAAGCGGGCTGATATCCGCTTTGCGCGACATTGATTTCCAAGCTCGTTCACGATAAAAAAAATACAAACCCAAGGAGATGGCTAAAATGCTGTTCAAGTAAGCTGCTGCATGATTTGGGTATATAAAAGTGGTATAAAAAAAACGGTTGGAGGAAGGAAAACTCCACAGGATTTTCTCCGCGCCCGTAAAAAGCTGGGCGAAGCCGACCACGGCCAGGGCCATGCCGTTGAGCACCAGAATGCCCGCCAAAAGGCGAATGGCTTTGCCCCGCTCCGGAAAGAGGGCGATGGTGAGAAAAGTGGCCGCCGCGGCGGAGAAGTAAATCAGGTGGCGGAAGGGGTTCATCCGTTCAAAAGGACTCTCCAATCCCGCCGGCAGCCAAGTGATGTGCTCAATCGGAACCAGCCAAAACAGACTGCCGATGGCCACGTATTTGTAGGCGGGGTTGAGTCCCTGGATGGCGATGTAGCTAAGAAAAATCAGGCAAATCCAAAAAAAGGGCGAAAGGGCCAGTTTTTTCCATGTTGGGATTTTATCCCCTCCGGGGCGCGGAGGGTTGAACAGCATGGCCGCCAGCAAGCCCGTCATGGCCAAGCCGAAGCTGATCCATTGGCTCCAGACGTGCATGGTGCCCAACGCCCACGGCAGAAAAACCAAGTGCGCGGCCACAGGCGTGAGAATCACCCAGTGGCGCCACCCCAAAGGCGGCGCGCCAATTGTTTTCGGGCGGGCGGTTCGAGTCATCTGGAGGCCAGTCCGCGTGGTTGTCTCAGCCGACGGCAGCGAACCTCCTTTTCCCTTTCCTCCCGCTTCGGTTTGCAATGGCTTGAACGGGGTTGCGATGGCTGACCGTTTACGGTCTTATGACAATCAATTCGGCCCGCCGGTCGTGCGCCATTTCCGCTTCGGTTCCGCCCTGCACGGCTTCGAGATCGCCTTTGGACAGAACTTCCAACCGGGACGCGCTGATGCCGAGCGAAACCAAGTAATCTTTGACCGAGGTCGCGCGGCGGTCGCCGAGACCAAGATTGTATTCCGTGGTTCCGCGCCAGTCGCAATGCCCCTCGATCAAAAGGCTGTCCCCGGGGTTGTTGCGAAGGTGATCGGCCGCGGCTTGGGCTTTCGGGCGTTCTTCCGCCGTGATGACCGAACGGTCGAAGGCGAAATAAATCGGCTCCAGCAGGCCGCGGACTTGATTGTCGGGGCCATAAGCGCCGGTGGCGGAGCGGTCTTGCAGGCCCGTGGTGCCTCCCCATCCGGCCCCTTCCAGCGTCTCTGGAGAATAGCTGGCGTCCATGGAGGAACCCGCGGCAAGGCCTCCCGGACCAAGACCAAAGGCGCCGCGGGTGTCGTCGGGGTTGGGCCGGGTCCGATTTTGGCAGGCGGACAGTAGAAATAAGCTGCAAACAAGGAAAAGGTGGATGATGACCGTGAGTCTGTTTTTCATGGATCGGTGATACGCTTGGATAATCAGGCTGGCTTAATGAATGAAATCGCGCGTTATTTGGCGTCTCTCATTTTTCGACCATCTTTTGGCAACTTTGTTTTGAAAACAAACCTATTCGCAAAATTTTTGTTTCCACGCCATGGCTGACTGGCTTCTCGTTGACAACGGATCCCTGCGCCCGGCCTCCACCTTGCGCCTGCGCGAATTGGCCGCCGCGCTGTCCCGGCGGGTGGGGGAGAACGTGCGTCCGGTTTCGCTCTTGCATTCGGGAAAAATTCCGCCCGGGGAGCTGGGGGGCGAATCGGCCGTGGTGTTGGAACCCTCCCTTCGACGCGGTCTGGAAAACGGGCAATCCGTTTTTCGGGTGATCCCGCTTTTTTTCGGGCCCAGCAGGGCTTTGACCGATTATCTTCCCAAACGGGCGACCGCCCTGCGCCGCCGGTTTCCGGATTTGGATTTGCGGATCGCTCCGGTATTGTGTGACGCCGACCGCGGAGGCGAGACGAGGGTGGCGGAAATTTTGCGCGACCATGTGCTCGAACGCCTTGCCCCGGAGGAACCGCCCCCGCCGGTGGTTTTGGTGGATCACGGCAGTCCGGAACCGGCCGTTGCCCGCGCGCGGAATTTTGTGGCCGGGCAGCTCAGCGTCTTGCTGGGCGGGCGCGCCGCCCGCGTGGCGGCCGCCTCGATGGAGCGGCGGGACGGCGATGAATTTCGCTTCAATGAGCCGCTGTTGGCCGATTTGCTTGCGCGGGAAGGGTTCAACTCGGGAAGAGTGGTGGTTGCGATGATGTTTTTGTCTCCCGGCCGGCACGCCGGTCCCGGCGGAGACGTGGCCACCATTTGCGGGGAGGCCGAAGCCGGGCATCCGGATTTAAAAACCGTAATGACGCGGTTGGCGGGCGAGCCCCCGCTCCTGTTGGATATTTTGGCCGACCGTTTCACACAATTGCGGGCCGGCGCGGGAATGGCTTTTTAGCATCAACAGGATAGGGGAAAAGACCAACTTTCCTTTTTGCACAACGCCATGCGTTTCCCCAAGCTCGCTCCCGTGTCCACACATTTTCTTTCCCGAGATTTGGCTGAATTGCGGAATCAAACCGCCACCACTGGTTTTTCGCTTGGCGAGGTGGTCGGGGCGTTTGGCGACCGCGGCTACGGGTTGCTGCTGGTGATCCTGGCCCTGCCCAGCGCGATGCCGCTGCCGGCGCCCGGCTACAGCACCCCGTTTGGCATCGCGCTCTTGCTGGTGGGGGCGCAAATGCTGGCCGGGAAACGGGTTCCGTGGTTGCCGCAGCGGGTGTTGCGCCGCCGGGTCACTCCCAAAACCGGCGACCGCATGCTGGGTTACGGCATGCGGTTTTTCGGTAAAGTCGAACACTTGGTCTCTCCCCGGCTCCCCTGGTTGTTCAAAAGGGGGTGGTTGTCCTTCATCAGCCTTTTGTTGCTGGCCATGGCCGCCTTGATGACGCTTCCGATTCCCCTGACCAACACCGTCCCGGCGATTGCCGTCTTTTTACTGGGCATCGGGTTGGTGGAGAAAGACGGTTTTGTGGTGCTGGCCGCCTGTGTGGCGGCCGCAGCGGCCGCCCTGTTGTACGCGCTGGCCTTTTGGGCCATTTTTCACTTTGGCCTGCAAGGCATGGAGGAGGTCAAGGAGGTTGTCCGTGAATATCTTCGCGGCTGAATTCCGCGCGGACACTTCGCGCGCGTCGTTTCCATCTGGCGGGCAACCCCCAACGGTCCAGTCCGCCCGTTCATGGAAGCTCTCATGGCGGAGGTCTTGGGAGCGCCGGCCTTCAGGCGGCGAACTGGAGACCCGAAGTAACCGCTTGCAAACCGCATGTCGTCCGCTGAAGCGGGACGTTCCCCCTTGCACTCCGCATGCCGCACAGGAGCGCCGGCCTTCAGGCGGCGAAGCGAGGCCCCGGAGTAACCGCTTGGAAACCGCATTCTCGCCCGCTTAAGCAGGGCGCTCCTCTTGCACACCACATCCAAGCGCCCTGCTTGAGCGGGCGTCCATCGTAATTCTTGCTTCGTCGGCGTTGACTCCGGGAAAAATCCTCCTTTGGCTCCATGACTTTTCCGATTTATGCCCGGATGGCGGAATGGCAGACGCTGCGGACTTAAAATCCGCTGACCGTAAGGTCGTGGGGGTTCGAGTCCCCCTCCGGGCACTTTGCTAGCCTTTAACCGGCCAGCCTCAGGCGTGATTGAGTTGCAAGGCCTCCGCCACGGCCCCGCCATTGGCAAACCGGTTCACCCGTTCGGCCAGGAAATCGATCCAGGCCGGGTGATCGTTCAGGCAGGGAATTTGTTCGAATTCCCGCCCCCCCGCTTCAACAAAAGATTTTTTCCCCTCCATGGCGATTTCCTCCAGCGTCTCAAGGCAATCGGAAACAAAGGCCGGACAAATCACCAGCAGTTTCCGGATTTTGCCTTCCTCTCCCATGCGTTCGAGTTCCAGGTCGGTGTAAGGTTTCAACCACGGCTCCCGTCCAAAACGCGACTGAAAGGAAAAGGAGTGTTTCTCCTTCGGGATGCCGAGGCGGCGGACCATTTCATCCACCGTGCGCAGGCATTGGGCCCGGTAGCAAACGGTGTGAACCGGGCTGCACGAGTGGCAGCAATCGGGAGCGATGGTGCAGTGGGCCTTGGAGGGATCCCCTTTGCGGAGGTGGCGCTCGGGAATGCCGTGAAAGCTGAAAAGAATATGGTCGTAGCCTTTGTCCAAAAACGGCTTGGCCTTTTGGCAAAGGGCGTCGATGTAGTCCGGCTCGGCATAAAACGGGGGCAACACGGTCAGCTTCATGCCGGGGGCCGCCGCCGCCAGGTCCTCGCGGGTTTTCACCACCACCGTTTCGTAGCTCGACATCGCGTAGTGTGGGTAGAGGGGGATCAGGAACAAGTCGTCCACACCTTGCGCGGCCAGTTTCTCCAGCACGGAACGGATGGAGGGATTTTGATACCGCATCGCGATCTCGACCGGGAGAGATGATTTGGCCTGCAACAACTCCCGCACCCGGCGGCTGATTACGGTCAGCGGAGCGCCCTCCTCGGTCCAGACCTTGGAGTAGGCTTCACCGGTTTTGCGCGGGCGGAAAGGGAGCACCTTGGCGTAGAGAATGTATTCGCGGATCGGGGTCGGGGCGTCGAAGACCCGGCGGTCGGAGAGAAACTCTTTCAGATAGGCGCGGACATCCTTGATCTTCAGGGAATCGGGTGAACCGAGATTCACCAGCAATACGGCTTTTTTAGACATGGCACAATGGGAGCGGACGGGCGGCGGATGTCAACCGCGCGGCTGAAAAGAAGAACAGCCGGGTTTGTTCGGGCGGGGTGGTTTTCAAACCCTGTGAAACTGCCCGGGACCCGCGGGAGACAAGAGCGCCCGCGGGTCGGCGGGACGCAGGGAAATGATTTTGCGAACCCGCAGGAAAAACGGCGCCCGCAGCATGTCATCAGGGTGAAGATCCTGGCCGAGGGTTTCGAAAAACTCCCGTTTGATTTCCCCGTCAAGACGGACTTGCTGACGCATTTCAATGAGGTGGCAGCGGTAATCGAGCCAGCGGGCCCGAAAATCTTTGGAGACGGGGCAGCGGGAAAACTTTTTGTGCAATTGGGTGCGTTGGCGCAGCGGTTTCTGGTCGTCGAAATCAGCGGAGACCTCGCGCAGGCAGCGTTGCTCCCTGGCCGTCATTTCTTTGGTTTCCAACCCAAGCAAATGCAGCCGCGCCCCGTGGCGCAACCGGCGCACTTCTTTGTTGGAACAACGGAGGGCCAGGGCGATGGAGGAAAAATCCCAATTCTCCAAATCAGCGGCGGCCAAGGCGAATTTGGCGGGTCCGTCCAGCGCGCTGAGGCCTTTGGCTTTGCGCCGGTCCGACCCCAGGCGGGAGGATTTTACGGGCGTCTGCATCAAGGCGCCGGCCAGAAAGGAGTCCCATTCCGAAACCCGCCGGATGAAGGCCAGGCGCCGCCAACCGTCGCGGAAGACGGACGCGGATTTTTGCAAGACCTCCTCCCTGTCGAGATGGCAGAGGTGGAGGTATTCGACAACGAGGTCGAAGTAATCCCCGGCCAAGGCCAAGTAGGCCCGGGCGTCTCCACCCGATGCTTGTTTAATCAACTTGCGCCGCGCCGATCTGTTCAAAGATCCGGTTTGCGCGGCCATGCCCACACGGTTACGTGCTTCCATGGAGAAAAATAGATTGAGTGGCGGCTTACTCGTCGTCGCGAATGCCCCGGTCGAGCTCTTCGCGGGAATAATGCATGACTCTCAAGGCGATTTCGCGCAGGTCAAACAACCGCAGGATGGCTTCCCCGCGGTATGGGTTGGTTTCAACGGGACAGGCCCGTGCAAGGATATCCAAAAATCGAAGGGATCTGTTTAAATCGGCGGCCATCCGTTTGAAGAAGCACACGGCAAGGGCGTAATCCCCCATGTCGAGGGCGTGGATGCCGGCCATGCAGTTGCTTTCGCCCATGTGGAGGGTGGCCTGAAACTGAGTGGCCATTCCGGCCGGGAGCGACCGGTGGCGGCAGCACAACTCAATCAACCGGCTTTGCAGCCAGATGTAGAGGGCTTTGCTGGATATGTAAACGGGGTGGCGCTGGAGAGTGTAGGGCTCGTCGAAGAGGTCGTGGTCGTCGCCAAGTTCGTCGTCGTCGATCTCTTGGTCATCATCCTCCGTTTCGCCGTCGCATCCGGTCCAGTCCTCAATGTCCCAGCCCATTTGCTGGGCGATCCGGTCCAATCGGTCATTCTCGGATTTCAATTCGGCGTAGAGTTCCTGATAACGCTTCAGTGAATCGTCCTGTGAGCGGATATAGCGTTCCCAGTCGAATTCGTTCCATACGAGGTCGCCGCGGTCGTCCCATTCGCCTTCCGGAAAATTTTCGTAGTCGAAATTACTCATTAAAAAATGACCAGTTCTGAGTCAGGTTGAACCTGCCATTGATTGGTCAGGAAAGCAAGAGGGGGCGGGACCCTCAAGAAAAATCGGGACTCTCCGGCGGAACCCGTTCGGGATGAGGGAAATTGATTTTTCCCTCTCCGTTTGGGCGGCTGTGGTTGCGGGGCGGTTCCGCTCCCTCCAGCCGAAAAACCGGCGGGCGGCCGATTTCGCGCCCGGGACCGGTTTCCACGATGTCTCCCCTGGCGGTGGCCGCCAAAACCCCGGCGGCGGCCTCACCGGTGTCGCGCTTTTGCAATTCGTAGTCCCGGCGTTTCCCGTCCGCCGCGCAACCGCCCCAGGAATAGCGGCCCTTGCGGATTCGCAAGGGAGTGACGAGGCGGGCGGTCCGCGCCGGATCGCTTCCTTCCCAGGGCCGCCGGGGCGCGCGGTTCCCGGTGAGGAGAAAACTGAACTTCACATCGTGGATCGACCGGTGCAGGTGGCGGTTGAGGAAAACGAGGCTCTCCGGCGGAGCCCACCGCCGCACCTCATGGCACCAATGACTCCCCTCCGCCAGCAAAGGGCAGGGGCCGGAGTGCGGGCAGGGCGCCCAGATAAACCGGTCCGTTTGCCCGGCCAACCGGTCCCGCGCGGCTTCGAGGCGTTCGGCGGTCTCCCGCAGGGCCGGTTCCAGAATGAGCAACAGCCCGTTGTCCGCCAAACTTTCCATGGCCGCGTCGATCCACGGCGCCATGGCCGCCGCCGGTTGCCCGTAAAACGCTTCCCCAACCGTGAAACTCGCCACGATCCAGTCCCAGCGGCGTCCGCCGTTTTCCTTGGCAAACCATGTCCGCAAATCCCCCCGGGCGGTTTCCACTGCCAGGCGGCCCGTTCCGTCCGGTCGGGCGGCGGCCAACTCCCGCAGGGTGTCGAGGCTGGCCGTCGATTGGTCCACCGCCAGCGCCTCGATGGAGAGGCCGGGAAACGCCTCCGCCAAGGCGTGGGCCGTGCCAAGGGTGGCGCCGCCGAGCCCGCAACCGAGGTCCAGCAACCGGACCGGGCCCCCGCCGCCTCCCGACGGACGCCAGCCGTGCGGATGGATCGCCTCCCGAACCGGGAATCCCGAACGGGCAAAGGTTTGGGGGAAGAAAAAGAGCCCGTAGGCCAGCAACAACCCTTCGTCGCGGCCGTACTCTCCGAACCGGGTTTCCCGTTCCGTGGTAAAGAGATCGCTCAGGCGTTGGATTTCGGATTCCAGCCGTGCGGAGGCCGCCGACAGGTCGGGTGCGCCCAAGTTGCGGAGGGCCCGTTCGACCCACCAGGTTTCCAGCCAATGCGGATACATGGAGAAAGCCCCGATTTTCCGGAGCCGGGCCGCGGTTGTCAAACCGCCGGAGAATCGCCGGAGTCTGTTTTTGAATCGGGTGAAAGCATCCCGCTGAACCGCCTGCGGAAAGCGCCCGGTGTCAGCACCGTGATTTCCCCCCGCCGTCCCGCCGCCAGCAGGTGTTCGTCACTGGAAACGAGCACCGCCCCGGCCGCGCGGGCGAGGGCGGCGAATTTGCGGTCGTCCGGATCGGGGATCGACCCAAAGGCGGACGGGTCCACTTCTCCGCCAAACGCGTTTTTCTCCAGGAAGCAGGCATCCAGAGGAAACCGTTTCAACGGTGGAATCTTCCGCACGATGAAGGTGGTTTCCCGGCGGGTGGCCGGTGTCCACCGCATCCGCAGCCGCCCTTCCCGCACCGCCTCGACAATGGCCGCCGAGGCACTCCGGCGATTGAAGCCGGCCCCGACAAAAATATTGGT
>PXDN01000171.1 GCA_003566375.1 Opitutia bacterium | reverse complement strand
GCGTCTGGTGGCACTGCGCGGCAGTCAATTGCATCTGTGCCGAAGTCCTTGGCCCGTCGTCCCTGGTATGCTTTGATAGTTCTTCGCGTTAGGGTTGTTACGATAATATCTACAATTATCCACTTCGTCTTGATTGGCCTAGGCATTAATTTTGCCACTGGGGATGTTGGCGTGCCGGGCGTATCGCTATTGGCTGCCAGTTGCATTTCTTTTTTGGTCATACGACTTTCGGACAGCATAACGAGACTTACAGGTACATTTCGGTTTTTTCAATTAACCTCAAGCGCAGTCATTACGGTATTCGCGCTGCATTTGCCCATTATTCTGTTATTGTCGAAGATGACAACATCACGAGGTGCGATTTTATTTCTTGCACTGATATTGTCCGCTTCTGTCCATGTCATATTCACTCGCTTTAGGTTGACTCGAGCCTTGTTCCTGGGCAGAAAAAATGATTATCGTGATGTGATGAATTTCATTTTCCGCAAGTAAAGCTTTAGCGGCTTCGCCGTGGTCCGTGGATTTAGTCCGTGGTCGATCATGATAAGAAGCATCCGCTCCATGCCAGGATCAGTTCATATGTGGCCGCGGAGCTGCCGTCCTTGCCGCTGCGCGGATGTCCTTGGTCGTTGGTCGAGCATGGTGAGGCGCTTCCGCTCCAATATGATCCCTCCATTTGCAGCCACTGAACAGCGCTTGTCGAACGCTCCTCACAGACTCCAAGCACGACCAAGGACCAAGGACGCGGCGAAGCCGTAAGACCAGGTAGCGCCCTCTCGATGAGAGGGCATGCGCAAGGATCGTGAAAGCCTGGAGCATGCCAAGCCCGTCAGTCTCCTTCTTGCAAATATCCTTTCGCCCACCTTGTGCCTGCCCCCTCATCGAGGGGGCGCTACCTGGATGGGCCATGATTCATGCTCATGAATTTGAGCAGGGCACCACGACATGATCGACAAAGGACCAAGGACAAGGGACCAAGGACCAAGAACAATGCCACATGCACCCACCGATCCCGAATCATTCAAAATTAAAAATTAAAAATTAAAAATTAAAAATCCCATCCACATCATCGTCATCTCCTCCGTCCGCCCCGAGCCGACGAGTGCCGGGCAGATCATCCTGTACCGGCATTTGGTCGATCAGCCGGGGATCACGCTGGAGGTGTATGGCAGCGAGCCCAAGCGCCCGACGCTCTCCAAGCTCATCCGCCGCATCGCTGGCCGGCTCGGCAAAACCCGACTGCATCGCTTCGTCAATGATTTCTGGGTCCTGTGGGACGGGCGTTGGATCGATCCCGAACTGCCCACATCCATCCCACACCCTGAGCGCACCATCGTCCTCACCGTCGCCCACGGCGACGGCTTCATGGCGGCCCGACGCTTTGCCAGACGGCACAACCTTCCCCTTGCCAGCATCTTCCACGACTGGTGGCCCGACCTGGTGGCGGCCCACGGACCGATGAAGCAGCGTCTCGAACGCAACTTCAAGGATTTGGCCCATGAGTCCGCCGTCGCCTTTTGCGTATGCGAGGGGATGCGTGAAGCGCTCGGACCGATGCCCAAGGCCGTGATCCTGCCACCGATCCCGGCCAGCCAGCCGAAAATCGAATCAGCGCCCCGCGATGCAGCGCAACCCTTCAAGATCGTCTGCTCCGGAAACCTGAGTGAATACGGGCCGATGCTCGGCGACGCCTTGGAAGAGTCCCTGAAACACCCGGAAATCCTGCTTCAGGTGCGCGGATCGAATCCAGCCTGGAGCGAGGAGCGCAAATCGAAGATGCGGGCAAACGGCCGCTGGCTCGACTTCGCGCCGCGCGCCGAACTCGACGCCTGGCTGGCCTCCGCCGACGCCTTCCTCGTCCCCATGGTCTTCGACCCCGAAATGCGCCGCCGCATGGAAACCAGCTTCCCCTCCAAACTCGTCGAATTCGCCCAGTTCGGCAAACCCATCGTCGTCTGGGGACCGGAATATTGCTCGGCGGTGCGCTGGGCCAGAGGTAAGGGTGAGGATGAAGATAAGGCTCGATTAGTCACTCAGCCAAATTCTTCCAAGCTGCTGGCCTGCTTAATAGACATGCTCCGTGATGGACCCGCCAAAAATTTATCGGCAATCCGAATGAAACAGGTGGCGGAACATGAATTCAGTCCGGAACGCATCAGAATGGCGCTCACGGGTGCATTCAGCTTCAGCGTGCGGGATTAATCGCGATTGTTGAATTCCGCATGTCTGATTCCACGAAAGCCAGCACACTACGGATCGTTTTGTGCGCCAACAACAGGTATTCCACTGGATTACTAGTTTGTCTTTTATCCGCTCTTCGCAGTATAGGGCACAACACGCGAGTCGAGGTGCATGTCCTCGATGCCGGACTCTCGGAATCAATTCGCCGGCAAATTATCGAGTGTGTTGGAACATTTCCTAACGCGGAGGCCAGATTCATTTCTCCGCCCGGCGGAATTTTCGACGCAATCCGGCATCAGCGCTATCACAAATCGGTCTATTTCAGGTTGGCGCTCGGTGAAATGCTTGATGCGCGGGAGATTCTCTATCTCGATGCGGACGTCTTGGTCTTCAATTCGTTGACACCACTACAGGCAATCAGGAATTCCGGGAATGCCCCCGTAATCGCCGTCGCCGACCGTGAAACTCACGCCGTGAAGGACGACTGCCCGATCGCTGCTGCGGACTTCGATGGGTTGCGCATCAATCGGTATTTCAATTCAGGCGTTCTCGGATTGAGCTTGGACTGGATGCGGAGGGAGCAAGTCTGCGACCGCGCACTCTCCCTTCTGCAAAATCCAAAGTATTCCATTCGTTTTCCCGACCAAACGGCACTCAATCTGCTGGCTGGTGATTCATGGGTGGATCCAGGCGCAGAATGGAACACCCCCGCCTGGGTCTTCGACCAACAGCCGGACAACCAGCTTCCCGGCATCCTTCATTACACCAACAGCGCGCCCTGGCTGCAGCGGCACTACCGCCCGTCGCAAGCGCTATTCGAGCGCGTGGCGCATGAGCTGGGTGTCGCCCTGCCATGGCCCGAGAAGGGATTGCGCCGGACAATTCCGGCGGCCCTCGCCAAGTGGCTTCTGGCGCCCGCACGGGTGGCATGGCACGGATTGCGCGGCCTGCGGGCCGCCCGACAAGGTGACCCCAAGAAGGCCACCGGCGAACGCCACATCATGCGCCACTGGTGGCACTATTTCGCCGGCGGGCCCGCACGCGTCCTACGCTACCACCGCCGCATCCGCCAAATTCGCCATCCGCAGTTCAAAGTCTTTTCACCATAGACTTGCGGCTGTTGCGGCTGTTGCGGCTTTGCCGCAGTCCTTGGACCTTCGTCCTTGGTCGATCATGGAATGCGCGTCCGCTCCAGACCATGAGCCCCCCATGCGCAGCCAATGCCACGCGCTTGCTAGGCGCTCCGCTCCAACCAAGCTCAGAACAAGGACATGCCGCTGCGCGACGTCTGGTGCGCCTGCGGCGCAGTCCTTGGTCCGTGGTCCTTGGTCGATCATGGAATGCGCGTCCGCTCCAGACCATGAGCACCCCATGAGCCAAAGCCATGTGCTTGCTAAGAGCTCCGCATCGTGCAAGCCCGACCAAGGACATGCCGCTGCGCGACGTCCGTTGCGGCTTTGCCGCAGTCCTTGGTCCTTAGTCCTTGGTCGATCATGGAATGCGCGTCCGCTCCAAACCATGAGCCTTCCATGAGCCAATGCCACGCGCTTGCTAAGCGCTCCGCACCACCCAAGCTCAGAACAAGGACATGCCGCTGCGCGACGTCTGGTGCGCCTGCGGCGCAGTCCTTGGTCCGTGGTCCGTAGTCGATCATGGGAAAGCGCTTCGGCTCCAGCATGATCCGTTCATTGGTTGCCGCTGCGCGGCGTCTGGTGCGCCTGCGGCGCTGTCCTTGCCGCTGCGCGGCAGTCCTTTGTCCTTGGTTCGTAGTCCGTAGTCGATCATGGGAAAGCGCTTCGCCTCCAGCATGATCCGTCCATTGGTTGCCACTGCATCGCGCTTGTTCAGTGCTTCGCTCCGACACCAAGCTCGACCAAGGACAAGGGACAAAGGACCAAGGACGCGGCGCAGCCGCATGACCAAGGACGCGGCGCTGCCGCAAGACCAGGTAGCGCCCTCTCGATGAGGGCACGCGCAAGGTTCGAGAAAGCCTGGCGCAAGGGCAGCCCGTCAGTCCACCTTTGCAAAAAACTTTCGCCTACCTTGCACATGCCCCCTCATCGAGGGGGCGCTACCTTGCTGGGCATGAACCGTGCTCATGAATTTGAGCGGAGCATCACGACATGATCGACCAAGGACAAAGGACAAAGCACGCGGCGCAGCCGCCAGACATGTGAATGAAAATCGTCCACGTCAACACCCATGATTCCGGCGGCAGTTTCGTGTATGCGCGCACGTTGAGCGACGCGTTGTGCGAGGCGGGACATGATTCCGTCGTGTGTCACCGCGATTTGGCGGGGCGGCCGCTGAGCGACAAGATCCTGCGGCGGGCCAGCCTGGCAATGGCACGCGGGGCGTGGCACGGGACGCGTCGGACGCTGGCGCCACCGGCTGCGGAGTGCATCAATGGGGCGGACGTCGTCCACCTTCACACCGTGGCCGATTGGTTTGATGTGCCGCGCTGGGTGCGGACACTGCCCAGCCGCGTCCGCCTGGTGGTGGGTCTGCACGACCTTTGGCACGTCAGCGGCGGATGTTTTGTGCATGGACGATGCGAGCGGTTCCGGGTCGACTGCCGTCCCTGCCCGCTGCTTCGCGCACCCGCAAACCGCCTCATGGCCAATGACGAATTGCAGCGCAAGGCGCGGGCCTACCGGGATGCCGGTGCCCGCTTCGTTGCCAACAGCCGATGGTTGCGAGAGACCGTGAAGGACTCGCCCGTGCTGCGCGGGCAGGACATCGCGGTCGTCCCTCCACCGGTCGATCCCGCGGTGTTTCACCCCCAGGATCGGGCGGCTTGCCGGTCGCGCTTTGGATTGGACATGGACGACCTTGTGCTCGCGACCGGCTGTGCCTCGCTGACGGATTCCAACAAGGACACGCCCGAACTGCTGCGCATGCTGGCCGGGCTGAACCAACCGCGCCTCAAAGTGCTGATGTTCGGCGACGGGGGAATCCCCATACCTGACGGACTCGACGTCCGCCGGCTGGGTCCGATCCGGGACAAACACGATTTGGCGGCGATCTACAGCGCGGCCGACCTGTTTGCCAGCGCCTCGCGAATGGAAACCTACGGCCTCACACTGGCCGAGGCCTACGCCAGTGGTTGCGCCGTGGTCGCCCATGCTACCGGCGGCATTCCCGAGGCGCTGCCCAATGATCCGTCGGTATCGTTGGTTCCCTTGGGGGATCGCCCGGCGTTCATCAGGGCGCTTGATGTGCAGATGAAGCGATGCGCGGCGGAAACCCCGGTGGATGGTTGCGAGCGTGCTCTGCCCAGCGCGCCCTCGCCCCGGGAGGCTGTGGAGATGCTATGCGATGTGTATGGCTTGCATTGAAATGGTGCTTATGGATGATGCGCGGGGCAGGGCGATGGAAGACCGCCGCCACGGATTGACGGACTAGAAGCGACATGTCGGCACATTTGAGATACCGCCCGGACATCGACGGGCTGCGCGCGGTGGCGGTGCTCGGCGTGGTGCTTTTTCACGCGGGCCTAGGCGTTCCCGGTGGCTATGTCGGCGTCGACGTGTTTTTCGTCATTTCCGGCTTTCTCATCACCAGCCTCATTCTCAAAGACCTGGACCGCGGCACCTTTTCGATGGTCGACTTCTGGGAGCGCCGCGCGAGGCGGATCTTTCCCGCGCTGGCCGTTGTGGTCGTGACGTGTTTGCTCGCCGGCTGGTTCCTGATGCTGCCATTCGGCTATCTGGTGCTGGCACAGTCCGCCATCGCGCTCACATTTTTCGCATCGAATTTCCAATTCTGGCGGACGGCGGATTATTTCGGCCCGGTGGCCGAAGAAAACCTGCTGCTTCACACCTGGTCGCTGTCGGTTGAGGAGCAGTTCTACCTGATCGTGCCGGTTCTGATGGCGGTGCTGTATGCCTGGCGGAAGCGCGCATTGCTCCCGTGGGCCGCCGGCGTCGGTGTGGTCGTCAGCCTGGTGCTCTCGGAATAGTGGCTTCGCCACGACCCGAGCGGCGCGTTCTACCTGCTTCCAAGTCGGGCGTGGGAACTGGCAGCCGGATCGTTGCTGGCATTCGCGCGGCCTTTCCGCCCCGCCTTCAAGCCGGCGTGGACAGGGATTTTCGGGCTTATGCTCATTTTCTTTTCCTATGTGTTTTACAGCGAGAAAACCGCATTTCCGGGCATCGCAGCGATTCCGCCGGTGCTCGGCACCGCACTCATCATCTGGAGCGGCAATGCCGGAGGAAGCCTGTTCCACCGAGCGCTGTCATGGCAGCCGCTGGTCCACATCGAACTGCTTTCCTACTCCCTTTACCTCTGGCATTGGCCGATCTTCGCCCTGCACCGCTACCTCGCGGGCGCCGCGCCAAGCCTCATGCTGGCCGTCGGCTATGTCACTCTGGCACTCGCTCTGAGCGAGCTGTCACTGCGATTCGTCGAGCGGCCCTTTCGCATTCGCCAATGGGGCGCGTCACGCCGCAGGCTTTTTGCCGGATATTTCGCAAGCTCGGCGCTGGTGCTTGCCGTCTGCATTGCGATTTACGGTTCCGGAGGCCTCCCTTCGAGGCTCCCGGAAGGGGTCGCACAACTCGACCGGGTGGAAGGCGACGGAACATTTGCCGGTAGAAACGTGACGCAATATCCCGAAGGAGGACGCTTGCTCGAATTTGGCGCGGAAGCAACGAATCGTACCGTCCTGCTGTGGGGTCACAGCCACGCCTCAGTGGCACTCTGGGCTCTGGATCCGGTTTGTCGTGAACTCGACCTCACAGGCATTGCCTTCACCAGAGGCGGCACGCCGCCCGTGTTCGGATGGAGCGGCGCGCGTGAAGGCACCGCAGAACACGCCCGGGTGGTGGAGCACAACGAACGTGTAAGGGATTTTGTCACGAATACCGATCCACCGCCTGAATTCGCCGTCTTGGTCTTCCGCTGGACCCACTACATGCCTCGCGACCGGCGCATGCCACAAATGACATTCACGCCCGTCGAGGGTTTGGGAGACGCCCTTGTCGAAACGGCCGGTCTGCTCATTGGCCAAGGCATCAAGGTTGCCGTGGTGCTGGAACCGCCGGTCTTCAGCGCCCATGTCCCGAGAAATGCAGCCCTGCACGAATGGCGCGGCTTTTCCCCGCCATCACTCACACGGCGCGAACACGAGCGCTTCAATGAGGATTACGCGGACATCGTCGCCCAGGTCCGCAAGCAGGTGCCGGGCGTGGTGCTGATCGATCCGCTGCCGGCTTTTCTCAACGCCGACGACACGATCCAATCCAGGGATGCGGACGGAACACTGCTGTTCCGGGACGAACATCACTTGACCCCTCGAGGAGTCAGAAGGCTCGCGCCCGCGTTCAAGGACTTCTTCAAGCAATGAAGCCAACCCATAAATATATGCATCCACTGATTAAACGCAGAATCAAAGCCTGGCTTCGGAGTCCGGACTTTTACATCAAACGCGCGAAAGACCGATTGACGCGTATTGGCCGATGCGATTGGAGAGAAACGCCTCGACATCGTGATCGATGACGGATGTCACAGCAACGAATCCATCGAAATCACCTTTCAAGCGGTCGCTCCTTATCTTGCGCCGGAGTTCGTGTATTTCATCGAGGACAATTACGATACCTATGATCTCCTTTCTCAAAAATTCCCAGATTATTGTTGGCAGACAAGAAGTGAAATGACAATCATTACGAATCTATAGCTGGATGTTTAAAGATCTGTGTGCGAATAAATCAAAAAAAATCATCATGCATCTTCTTGTCACAGGCTGTGCCGGTTTCATCGGCGCTAAAGTCGCGGAAATCGCGATTCAAGAGGGACACAGGGTGACCGGCGTCGATAATCTCAACGATTATTACGACGTCCGTCTCAAGCGGCATCGACTGGAGGCCTTGTGTGAGTATCCGGAATTTTCCTTCCACGAGATTGACATCGAACGTGGGAAAGATCTCGACGATCTCTTCGCGTCCAAGGGGTTCGATGCGGTCATCAATCTGGCGGCAAGGGCGGGCGTACGTGCCAGCATTGAGGATCCGCATGTTTACATGCGCACAAACACCGTCGGAACGCTGAATCTCCTTGAGCGGATGGTTCGTCATGAGGTTCCGAAATTCGTGCTTGCCTCGACCTCATCGCTCTATGCCGGCCTGCCGATGCCCTTTGATGAGAACGCGCTTGTGACGCGGCCGATTTCTCCTTACGCGGCCACCAAGCTCGCAGCCGAAGCGACGGCCCACGTCTGGCACCATCTTCATGGCATCGACGTCACGGTTTTGCGTTACTTCACGGTATTTGGCCCGGCGGGCCGTCCGGACATGGCCCCGTTCGGCTTTTGCGAAAGGATCCGTCGCGGGCTGCCTGTGGTGCTGTTTGGCGACGGCACACAAACCCGCGATTTCACCTACATCGACGACATCGCCCGGGGAACCCTCGCGGCATTG
>PXDN01000237.1 GCA_003566375.1 Opitutia bacterium | reverse complement strand
TCCGCGAACAGATTGAAAGCATCCTCGTCAGCCAGATGGCCCGCGAATCCCAGGAACGCTGGCTCGAACGCCTCCGCCGCAACGCCTACGTCCGGCATTACCTGTAAATGTAAACACCAAAGAAAAATCGGTGTTGACACTGATCGCCCGATCAGTGAACTCACATTCATGACAGGTCCGACCCAGCGGCAACAGGAAATTTTGGATTTTCTCGTGGAGTTCAACCGGCGGGAGGGGTTTTGGCCCAGCGTGCGTGACATCCAAATGGAATTTGGTTTTCGCAGCACCAATGCCGTGGCCCGCCATTTGGACGCCCTGGTTCGCAAAGGGCTTTTGGAAAAATCGGATGGGCGCGCCCGCTCCTTCCGTTTGCCCCACCTGCGGCTTTCCGAACCGGATGCCCCCAACTTGCTCGACATACCGGTTTACGGAACCATCGCGGCCGGTTATCCCGACGGAGTCGAACCAGGAGATGCTCTCGGGCGCATTCAAATCGACGCCGGAGCACTCGGGCTCCGCCCAACCAGCCGGGTTTTCGCCCTGCGGGTGCGGGGAGACAGCATGATCGACGCCGGCATTCAGGAGGGGGACACGGTCATTCTTGAAAACCGCCGCCCCCGGCACCGCGACATCGTGGCCGCCCTGATTGACGGCGAAACCACTCTCAAGCGCTTCATCCAAGAGGGCGGAAAACAACCGTATCTCAAAGCCGAAAACCCGGTTTACCCCGAAATGCGACCGGCGCGCGAGTTGATCATTCAGGGCGTGGCCCAGGCAATGGTGCGGCGGTTCCGCTAAGGGCGTCTTCCCGGGGCGCGGTTTCGCCGGTTCCGCTTGGCAGGCCGGAGAAGCAGATGCGCGAAACGGCTTCCTCGAAGTCGTTAACCCCGTCGATGATGTCGATTTCCAACCGCAAATAATAAAGCGGCAGGGCGGTCTTCAAATCATCGGGCAGGCGCACGGCGTCTTTCTCGGTGGTCACCAAAAAATCGAGGTTGGCTTCGGAGGCTTGGCTGAAGATTTTTGCCAGCTCGTCGCTGGAAAACCGGTGGTGGTCGATAAACCGCTTGGTGTACAACAGGCTGGCTCCGTAATCCTGCAAAAATTGTTCGAAGCTCTCCGGGGTGGCGATGGCGCTAAAGGCGCCGACGCGGGCGCCGTTGAGTTTTTCCAAGGGATGGGTTTTCCCGTCACCCCCCACGCGCTTCAAAAACCGGGGACGGTGGGCGCATTCGATGATTTCGGCTTCGGTGTTGTGGCGGCGGATTCGCTGGATCAATTCCGGAGCGGGCTTGCCGTCCGACTTGGTGATGAAAATGTAGGAGGCCCGTTTCACGTGCCGCACCGGTTCCCGCAAGATACCGCGGGGTAAGAGACGGCGGTTGCCGAACGGGTTGGTTTTATCGATCAGCAGCAGATTCAACCGGCCTTTCAACGCCAGGTATTGAAATCCGTCGTCGAGCAACAAGGTGTCCACCCCGAACTTGCGGATGGCGTGGGAGCCGCCCTTGACCCGGTTTTTATCCACAATCACCACCACCCCGGGAAGGTTGCGGGCCAACATGTAGGGCTCGTCCCCGGCCACTTCCGAATCCAGCAGAACGGTTTTGCCGTCGCTAACGACCTTGGGCGGCGGCTCCTGGGTGTGGCTAAGCCGCCGCCAAAGCCGTTTCCAGAGCGGTTCGCGTTTGCTTTTGTAACCGCGGCTGAGGATGGCGACCTTGCGGCCCCGCTCGGTCAGCGAGCGGGCGAATTTTTCGACCACCGGGGTTTTTCCGGTGCCGCCCACGGTCAGGTTGCCCACCACCACCACCAGGCAGCCGAGAGGTTGATCGTGAAAAATACGTTTCCGGTAGAGCCAAAGCCGGGCTTGAACGATGCCGCTGTAAAGATAGGAAAAGGGGACAAGGACCGCCCCAAAAACAGCCGCGCGTTTGCCCTTGCGCCGTTCGTAGATCACGTCCACGGCGAATTCGGCGAAACGCTCGCCCCGCGAACGCATCCATTCCCCTGCTTTGCTCACCATTCCTCTTGGGAAGTAAAGGCAATCCCGCCGCCAAGTCCACCCTTTTTCCCAAAACCGGCCACCGGTGCCAGATGGAAACACCGCATGGGCGCGGCCACGAATTTCCGCCTTGGTTTCGCGGTTTCGGATGTCAATTCTCGACCCTCCGGCCCCCGGACAAGCCGTGCAGGTTGGCCATGGAAATGCCGCTGAGCATCGCTCCGACAATCCCGAGAAATCCCTGATCGGTGCCGCAGAGAAAAAGATTATCCAGTTCGGTGCGCCCGTCTTTCACCTTCTCCGGAGCGCCATACACCGCGCCGTTGAGATGGCCGGTGAATTTTTTGACCGTGCGCGGGGTGAACATGTCGGTGGCCGCTGTGCGGGCGGCCAGGGTATCGTCGTCCACCGGCGGCAAAAAGCGGCGCGCCGCGGCGGTGACGCGCGGGAACCATTCCGTTTTGCGCCGCCGGTATTCCTCCTCCGGGAGCGACGCCCACCGGTCGTAGTTGGCCAGGCAGGTGACGCGCAACCAGCCTTCCCTCAGTTTTTTTTGCCCGTAATCGAAATTATTGGGAAAACAAATCACCCCGCTGCGCGGATCAACCAACTCGGCGGGCACGTCATAGTCGAACCGTTCGGAGTCGTTGAAAAAAACGATGGTCTCCTCCCAGCCGAGTTCGGCCGGCTGGCAATCGAGAACATTGATGGTTTCCACGAAAGAAAGCCTTCCCGCCTCCGGGTGGCGGTCATCCACGGTTTCCCCTTCCGCAAACAGGCCGCGCGTCTCCAGGGCACCGATCGAGGAAAGCACGCACCCGGCGGTGACGGTTGTCCCGTCGTCCAGCTCCAAGCCGGTCACCCGGCGGCCGTCGTTGATCAGCCGCCGCACCCCGCATTTCATCCGCCGCTCCGCCCCGCTTTGGCGGAATTTGTCGAGCAACACCCGGATGACCTTGCGCACCCCGTCGAATGGCCGCGCGAAGCCTTCGAAGTAGATCGACTTGAACATGATGGCGAACTGGTAAAGATCCATGTCGTTCGGTTTGGCGCTGCCGTAATACATCAACGGGCAAAAAATCATGTCCCGCAGCACCGGATCGGTCAGGTATTCCGCCACCACCGCGCGGGCGGACCGCGCCTCGGCGTCGAGCGCCACCTCGTTGTAGCCGCGCAAAAATTCGGCCAACCGACGGAAGCCGTCGATCTGCCCCGGAAAGGCCTCCCGCACCGACTGCTCCAGCACCGCGAAATCGTTGGTGAACGTCAGCGACACGCCGGGAAAGGCGACACGGGAGCGGATTTGGCCGCACAGATCGAGTTCCTCCCGGCTGATCCGCAACTGCCGCATCAGCTTGACCAGCGGCGTTCCTTTGATTCCGGGCGGCACGTAATTAGTCATGGCGTGGAGACCAACATCATATTTGCGGCCGGAGAAAGCGTAAAAACTGTTCAGGCCGCCCGGCACATGGTGCCGTTCGAAAACGCACACCTTTTTACCGAAGTGGGCCAGGCGGATGGCGGCGGCCATGCCGGCCATGCCCGCCCCGATGATGGCGACGTCGTAATGTTGGGATTCCGAGGATTCCATGTTACTTGAATTCAAACCATGGTTTTCGTCCATGGAGCCGCGCGGGGCAACCTTCCGGGGAAAGTTTTTCAACAGGGCGACTTCCCCACCGCCGGGTGCGGGACATTCGTTTAAGCAGCCCGACAGGCCTGGACTTCACCTGACTTCTGCGTCAATCGGCCAACCGCATATCCGGACCGATGGGCACAATCCGGGTCGGGTTGATTTCGTCATGGGTCATGTAGTAATGCCGTTTAATGTGGTCGAAATCGACCGTATCCGCCACGCCGGGCCATTGATACAGGTCCTTCAAATGCCGCCACAGGTTGGGGTAATCGGCAATCCGTTTGCGGTTGCATTTGAAATGGCCGTGATAAACCGGGTCAAACCGGATGGTCGTGCAAAACAGCCGCCAGTCGCTCTCCACCACCCGATCCCCGAAAAGATAACGGCGGTCTTGCAGCCGCGCTTCCATTTCGTCCAACGCCTTGAAAACACCCGCCGCGGCCTTTTCGTAAACCGCCTGTTTGGTGGCGAAGCCGGCCCGGTAAACCCCGTTGTTGATGGTTTCGTAAATGAAGCCGCTCAACTCCTCCTGTTCACCGGCTAAATCAGCGGGAAACCAATCGGCCTCCCCCCGCCGGTAATCGGCAAAAGCGTCGTGAAACATTCGGCAGATGTCATCTTCGGAATTGTTGACGATTTTCCCCTTTTCCTTGTCCCACAGAACCGGCACCGTCACCCGCCCGTCGTAGCCCGGGAGGGTGGCTTCGTAAGCCTCGGCGAGATGGGCAAACCCGTTGACCGGATCGGTGGTGTGGCCGTGACCGTCTCGGAACGCCCAGCCTTTTTCGTCCCGCACGGGATCGACTACCGTCACGCCGATTGCCTCCGCCAGCCCCATCAGGTTGCGGGCCAACAAAGCCCGGCAGGCCCACGGGCAGGCGAGGGAAAGGTAGAGGTGGTATCGCCCGGGAGCCGCTGGATGCGCGGCCGCGGGATCGGCGGAAACGTTGTCGCGGAACGCGTCCTCCTGTCGATCAAACTCACCCGATTCGGATTGCTCGTTGGGGAATTGGCCTTGGCTCATGGCGGGGAGCTTACCACAAACCATGCAACCGGCAACGGGATGATCCCATTCGGATTTCAATTCGGACGATCCGACCAGCCTCAGGCGGATGCGCGGAGCCGTGGAAAGCTTGGTCAACAATTCCCCATCGACGGTCATTTTGGATGCAGACTCCCCGGCGGCGGGCGGTTTTCCCACCGTTCTTTACCATGATCCCGCCCTCGACATCACGAATCAGATCATGGATGAATTTTCGCGGCAAAGTTCCGCCGATACCCGGCCGCCGTCCTTCTGAAACGACGCGGGCCAAATCGTGGATGGATCGGTGGTTTCCACTCCATCAATCCTCCACTCCACCGCTCCACCGCCACTCCCTATGGGATCTTGGCCGCGTCCGCGCCGACCGCCCAAAGGATGCCGCGGGCGAGAAGGTCGAGATAGGTGTCCGCGGCCATCGTTTCATTGTGGTGGCCGATGGTGGTGACAAAAACCCGGACATTTTCGAATTCGTTGACCCAGATCGTCGGATGCCGGGTTTCGGTTTCCACCCCGTACGCATGGGCGAGCGGGGTGGCGGTGGGAAAGATCTCCTCGATCACATACAATTCCCCCTGGGGTTGCCGCCAGGGATCGGGAAATCCGGCCATGACGGGATGGTCCGGGTCCAACACTTCGTTGGCAAACGGGTGCTGCCTCTCATGTCGCATGGAGCGACCTCCCAAAAATCGAAACCAATTCGGGTTTTCGGCAAACCGGTAGGAATGCACCGAACCGTGCAGCAGCGCGGCCGGCACCCGGTGTTTGACGTGGCTGTCGATGATCGCTTGGGCGGTTTCCGCCGTTTGGTCGCGGGAGAGACTTATGTTGTAAAGCACCAGATCGTATCCGGCCGCCCAGTCCGGATTGGGAAACCGGGACGGGACCGCGGTCGGATCGGTTCCGGCCTCGTCGTCCACCGTAAACTCCACCCGCAGCCGCTGGCCGAGGCCCTCGGTCAAAATGGTTTTTTGGGCATGAAAATCATGCCAACCTCCGCCGGTGATTAGTAAAATTTTCATGGGCGTTTCCTTCGTTCGGGTTGTTGCCCCGGCCTCTTCCCCCGTCACGGGAATCACCGCCACCGAAAAACCGGCGGCGAGCATTCCCAACCAGAGGATCGAATTGCGGAGCCGGAAAGAATGGAAAGCCGCTTGTCTCATGTTGCCACCGATAAGGAAATCAGGCCCGGTGTCGAGACTTCCCGCCCGTCGCGGTGGCAACGTGGACAACGGAGCCATTGCCTAATTCACGGGCGATGAGGTGCCGTCTTTTAGACCCCGCCCGGATACCAAAAAAACACCCCCGCGCCGCGCTTTCGCGGACACGGGGGCGAACCTGACCATCCAGGTGATTTGTCGATCAAATTTTCCCGAAAATGGTCTTCCCGTCGGAGCGGAGATCGCCGCAGGCTTCCTTCAGGCGGTCGGCCATGTTTTCCTCCGCCCTCTTCAGGTAGCTGCGAGGGTCGTAGAGCTTTTTGCTGCCGACTTCGCCATCGATTTTCAATACGCCGTCGTAATTTTTCAACATGTGATCCGCGATGGGCCGCGAGAAGGCGTATTGGGTGTCGGTGTCGATGTTCATCTTGACCACGCCATAATCCAGGGTTTCACGGATTTCCTCCAGCGAGGAGCCGGAACCGCCGTGGAAGACCAAGTCGAACTCGGCTTCCTTTCCGTATTTGCCAATGACGGCCTCCTGGCCTTTTTTCAGAATTTCCGGACGCAATTTAACCGCTCCCGGTTTATAGGAGCCGTGCACGTTGCCAAAGGTGGCGGCAAACAAGTAGCGGCCGAGCCCGTTGAGAGCCTCGTAAACACTCAACATGTCCTCGGGCGTGGTGTAGAGCTTTTCAGCGGAGGCGCCGGTGTTGTCGATGCCGTCCTCCTCGCCGCCGACCACGCCGGCTTCCACTTCAAGAACGATCTCGTTTTCGGCGCAAAGCTTCATCAGTTCCTTGGAGACCGTCATGTTCTCCTCCAGCGGCAGCTCGGATCCGTCGAACATGTGGGACTGAAACAGGTTCCCCTTCCCTTCGGAACGCCGGCGGGCGGTTTCGGCAATCAGCGGCTTCAGGAAAGAATCGACTTTCTTGGCCTGGCAATGGTCGGTGTGGAGGGCGATGAGCACATCGTGCTTCTCCGCCAGGCGGTGGGCCGCCTCCGCCAAAACGACCGCGCCGAAAACAGCGTCTTTGACATTCAACCCGGAGGCAAACTCCCCGCCGCCGGTGGAAAATTGGATAATGCCGTCCGACTTGCTGTCAGCAAAGGCTTTCAAGGCCGCGTTGATGGTAATGATCGAGGTGACGTTAACCGCCGGATAAGCGTATCCGCCGTCTTGGGCGGCTTTGAGCATGGCCTCGTATTGTTTGGGCGTGGCAATAGGCATAAACTGAATCTCCAATATTTTGCCCGAATCCATTGTGAATTCGGAAATTGAAATTCTCACCCCTCACCGGGGCTTGTCAAACCGCATGTCAGCATCGCCGCCAGGCAAAGAGAATGGGGCGGAGTGCGGGAAGCCAAACAACAGGGCTTGAGAATTATTGATTAATGAACAGCTAAACGAGGTTTTCCGTGGCCCCGCTCGCCGACTGCATTCCAGGCGGTTTCAAAAACATGGATATTGAACGCTTTCGTAACCACTCCGAAGATTCAGGGGTTAGGGAATCAAATCAGGAAAAACCCGCCGGGTGCCTTGGACGGGAAGATGAATGGACCCGCCGACCACGGGGCGGACCGCCCCGGTGGCACTGGGCAGGATGTTGGTAAGGCCCTGCAGCGTCCGCAGTCCGAGAAACGCGAAAATCAGCGCTTCTTTGAAATCAATCACGAACGGTCCCGCGTCCCCCTCTGGCACAACATTCCGCGCCCGCAATTCCTCCTCCAACCTCTCCATCAGGAACCGGTTGCGGGCTCCCCCGCCGGTGATGAGGATGCGGGTGTCGCGGACGCCGAGGGTGTCCACCGCCCGCCCGATTTGGAAGGCAATGTGCCGGCAACAGGTGTGGGCCAGGTCCTCCGGTTTCCCATCCGCGCTTCGCAGCAAGGGCTCAAACTCCCGTTCATACCACTCCCGCCCGAGCGATTTTGGCGGCGGCTGTTGGTAAAACGGCCGTTGGTTGAGCCGTTCAAGCAAATCGGGCAACAGCTCCCCGCGACGCGCCAGGTTGCCGTCGGCGTCATACGTTTGCCCGGTCAACCGGGCGACCGCGTTCAACGCGAAATTGCAGGGCGAAATGTCAAAAGCCGCCCCTCCTCCGGTGATGTTCGCAAACCCGCCCAGATTGAGAAAAAGTCCGGTCCCGGGAAAAAGGTGCTTTTCCCCAAACGGCACCAGCGGCGCCCCCTGCCCGCCCGCGGCCACGTCTTTGTTTCGGAAATTGGTCACCACCGGACACTCCAAGTGGGCGGAAAGGGTTTCCCCGTCGCCGATCTGGGCGGTAAACCCGCGCTCGGGCTGATGAAAGATGGTGTGGCCGTGGCAGGCGGCGAAATCCGGCGCAAGGCCATTGGTCTCCAGAAAATCCTTTATCAGTCTGCCGAGATGGTGGCCAAATTCCACATTGGTCCGCGCGTATTCGGCGGCGCCGGCGTTGTGCAGGTTGGCCAGCCGGTCAACCCACTCCGGGGAATATTCCACCGCCGCCGCATGGAGAATTTCGTAACGCCAGGTTTCATCCGGCTCCCGGTGAAACACACAATGAGCGATGTCCACTCCGTCGAGGGAGGTGCCGGACATGACCCCGATGCCGTGATATTCATTCATCATTTCATGGTTGGTTTGACCGAATCAAAAAAATCAACGCGACGCCTTTTCGCTTCATGGTGAGGAAGCCAACCGATCATCCCGTTCGGCCGGGGACTGGCGGAGTTTCTCGAGATACAGCCGAAACAGATCCCTGGCCACCGGGGC
>PXDN01000119.1 GCA_003566375.1 Opitutia bacterium | reverse complement strand
CGGGAACTGGGCGGCACGATGGAATTGCAGGGGCCTCCCGGCTTGACCCTCAGCTTTCGCATTCCCTGGCCTGGCCGAACGCCCGAAGCAAACCAATCCGAACCAAAGCAAAACACTTGAATTTATGAATATCGTCGTTGTGGAAGACAACCCTCTCCTCTTGGCCAACTTTGTCGAAATGCTGGAACGCCTGCCC
Organism: Opitutia bacterium; assembly: GCA_003566375.1. Lineage (GTDB taxonomy): Bacteria > Verrucomicrobiota > Verrucomicrobiia > Opitutales > T3Sed10-336 > T3Sed10-336. The sequence goes on along the minus strand of PXDN01000119.1, from coordinate 8,463 downwards.
GGGCATCGGGTCACCGGCAGCCATGCTTCGGCGGAAAACGCCTTGGCCAAGCTAAAACCGGGAGACGCGGATTTGCTGATCACGGATCTGAATTTGCCGGGGATCAGCGGAATTGAACTGATCCGCCTGGTGAAAGAAGAACCCCTGAACCTTGATGCCTTGGCCTGGACCGTGCATGAAGACAGCGAGATTGTTTACGCGGCGCTAAAAGCCGGTGCGGTAGGCTACCTGCTAAAGGGTTGTGATTTGTTGGAAATGGAAAACGTGTTGCGGGAACTTGAAGCGGGCGGAGCTCCGATGAGCCCCAGCATCGCCCGCCGCCTGCTCACCGATATGTTTTCCAAAGACGATCCGGATACCGAGGATGATCTTTCCATACGGGAACGGAATATCCTGCGGGGAATCTCGAAGGGTTTCAGTCGAAAGGAACTGGCCGATCAATTTGGATTGAGCCCACACACCATCCACGCCCACCTCAGAAACATCTATCGCAAACTGCATGTGAAAGGCCGCAGCGAAGCCCTGGCCAAAGCCAAAAAACGGGGCATCCTGATCAACTGGTAATCCATTTAATTTTTCCAGACGTTACCTCTCACGTTACTAACGTCATAGCGTAATTATCAATTATCGGATTGGCGCCCATGCTCCCTTACCATGTGCAAAAACCTCAGCGTCGAGTTGCATCATATCGGCCGGGACAATCCTCCCGGCCCGATCGACGAAACGGCGTTTATCGACAGCTCGAATCTGATCGACCACCGCGACGGAGTTGTTTCCGGCGCTGGCCAGCGCCAGACAATGGGGGAGCGCCCTCCGGCGATGTGCTGAGGGGAACCACGACAGGAGTCGCCCGGACCCGATTGATGGCGTTCGCCGAAACCACTATGCACGGGCGGCGCTTTTTGATCTCCCGCCCCACAGTCGGGTCGAGATTAATCCACCAGATGTCGCCGCGCTTAATCGTCATGGACGTTTAGCGCTTCCCACGCCTTCATCTCCCGATTGACGGCGTGAAACTTGTTGGCCTTTTTCGCCGCCGCTTCCAGTGGATCGCCAGCCCGCAACGTTTTCTCCAAAGACTCGGCCACAAACCACGACCGCTTGCCACTTGGCACTCTCGCACGGAGCCGCTCGACCAGTGGATCCGGAAGTTCGAAGGTTACTTTCATACATACACCATACCCCATACGCCCCCGCGAGCAAGGTTTTCTTGTAGCCGGAAAATTCGAGCCCCTGTCATTGAGGCCCTGAAGTAGGAATGAAGAATGTAAGGGCTCCTTCATCGAGTCTCCCGAAGTAGGTGCGAGGTTCGAACGTTTCACGACGATGGAAACGGCCGGGCTTTGCGTGTGAGGTGCTGCGGTGAGGGTAGAGATTGAATCACCGCAACGGAAGCGCCTTTCATTTTGCCTTTCGACCCGGTATGATATGGAATCCGTGACCATGACCAACAAACCCGTTCTTTCCTTTTTCGCATCCCTGCCCTTGTTTTTCGCCGCCTGCGGCCAGCAACCGCCGGTGCCCCAAGCCGAGACACCGGAGCAGGTCCGCATCGTTTACATCGCCAAAAACGTTGGCAATCCCTACTTCGATTCGATTGACCGGGGCTTTCAAAAAGCGGCGGAGGAACTCGGCTTCGAATTCACCCATGTCGGCCCGCCCACCGCGGAGGCCACTTCCCAACTCCCGCTCATCCGGCAGCAAATCCAGCGCGGGGTGAACGTGATCGCGATCTCCCCGAACAGCACCGACGCGCTCAATCAGGCTTTCAGCCGCGCCATGGACCGCGGCATCATCGTGCTCTCGGTCAACTCGGACATCACCGGCAGTGAAGCCCACCGCCACGGGGCCATCCTGCCGATGGATTTCAACATCACGGGCAGCAGCCAAATCGAATTGATGGGTTCGCTGATCGACTACGAAGGCAAGTTCGCGATTCTCAGCTCGACCACCGACGCCCCGGATCAAAATTTCTGGATCGAAGGCATGAAAGAGGCGCTCAACGATCCACAATACGAAAACATGGAATTGGTCACCATCGTTTACGGCAACGACGATCCCCAAAAAAGCCTGGTCGAAGCCGAAGCCCTGCTGACCCGTTATCCCGACTTGCGCGGAATCATCTCACCCACCACGGTCGGCATCGCCGCCGCCGCCCAGGCGGTCGAGTCGGCCAACCGCGCCCCACAAGTGCAGGTCACCGGGCTCGGCACCCCCAACCAAATGCGCCGCTTCATCGAAAACGGAACGGTCGAAGCCTTCGCCCTCTGGGATCCCTCCAACGTCGGTTACGTCGCCGGGCACCTCGGGACTCTTCTCGCGCTGGGGCAGTTGGAGGCCGAAGCCGGCGCTCGGTTGGAAACCCCCGCCTTCGGCGGGTTTGAACTCGGCGAAAACGCCGTGGTCATCGCCGGGCCGCCCTTGGTTTTCACCAAAGAAAACATCAACGATTTTCATTTTTGAACCCGGGGTTCCTCCCGCGCCGAAAAAGGCAACAGAAACGGGTAAGCCCCCGGGGATTCAAATGAAGGGAATGTGCTCAGAAAAGCCCTCACATCCTCACAAGAGCCTTAAACGCTCTTGAAAAGCTTGCCCGCGGTCTCCGGCGTATTGAAAGATTCAGCCCTCAGGGTTCACTGTCGGCTGTCAGCCTTTATTCCCAACTCACCCGGTAGAACCGGGCATCCGCACTTCCCGCGTCACTGTCTTCGAACTCAACCACCCCATTTTCCGGGGTAAACGTGCCATAGACCGTCCAGGTTTTTAGATTTGAGGAAACCTCCACCCGCACCTCATCGCCCTCCGGGCTTTCTATCACCAAAGAAAAGGTGCCGTTCTGGAAGGATGCGCCGGACGTCACCGGAACCGCGGGGAGTAAGTCGTCGCCAAGCACATTCAGAACAAACCCCCGCGAATAAAGTTCAGCGGTCATCGAAACAGCCATAACCTCAAAGGCGAAGGATCCCGACTCCGAAGGCGTTCCCGACAGTTCACCGGTCATGGCGTCCAGGCTTAATCCGGAAGGGAGTGCGGAAGGATCGCCCACAGTCCAACCAATAACCGGTGCACTTGCCTGGAATGTAGCCGAGTATGGCTGCTCCAGCGTTGCATTGGGAAGAGATTCCGTAGTGATCCTGAAATCGTCAGCCTCTCCCGACGCAACAACGTCGAACATCGTCCACGCCCCGACAATACCGACTCCCAAGGCTCCCGGAATACTGGTTGTGTTGACATTCACGATCCCGGAAAAATAAACGGTTCCCTCAGAGACAGTGTTCGCGTCAATTCCTCCGGGCTCTACCACAAAGGATGTATCCGTTCCAATGAGATAACCGGGTTCCCCAAATTTGGGCGACTCGTAATCGCCGATTTCCACGAGGATTAAGTCATCCGCGGTTCCCTCGGGGATCGGCGCCCACTCCACCGCAAAGGACTCCGTCGGATCCACTTCCTGCAACTCGGTGTAATTTGTAATGTGTGGTCCACTCGGGAAAGGCGTCGAAACCAGATCGATCGAAGCGGTGTGAGTCACACCATCCACCGTAAGCGAAAAAGTGTACGTCCCGTTTGGGTATGCCGCGTGCAGCTCATTTTCGGTGTCGAAAATTCGTGTGTGGAATAGATTGGTGTTGGTAAATAAACGAACAAACTGATGGGTCTCTCCGTTCGGGAGTTGCAGCGTGCCGGATGCGCTTCGACTTGGATCGTCGATTTCAAAAGAGGCCACGAACAGAAATCCACCCGTCTCCGCCGGTTCCGGCATCCCGGGGCCCTCCTGAAAATAGAGTTGCGCCTTGGCGAGGCCAAAATCTTGAATGCCGCCGGCGCTTGCCATTCCGCAGGTAACAAGGCCAAAAACAACCCACAATAGAAACATGCGGATCGAAGAGAAGGGATTGGTTCGCACTCGAAAAAACATCGATTGAATCATTTCTGAAAACCAAAGTGATCCCAAGCCTTTTTGCGAACAATCCAGTGCCACCGCAAAACGTCCTCAAAATAAGTTAAGAAGCAACTGCTCTGATCCGCGTAAAATTCTTCAAAATTGTTTGACTTCTACCAATCCATAACTTACCACAAAGATAATATTCTAATCCTGATTGCTGCTACCAAGCTGGATGTTGTTTAACCCTGCGTTCACCTTCCACCCTAACACGTATGAAGGCTCTCTCCATGTTCCGGTCTCGCGGCTTTTCTCCCGCACGGCAAACAGTTGCTGCTGTTTCCCTCGTTCTGCTCTTGGTATCCACCGTGTCAACGCCCGCCGCCATTCCATGGTGGAAACAATACGATCCGGATCTCACCATCATGCAGAATCCGACGATCAAGACGTTGCACAGCGATGACTTCAGCCAAGGCTTCGTGATGACGGGCATCTCTGACTTCCGTGACTTCAACACGTTTCAGACGACGGCAATCGGCGCGCGGTTTGACAGCGAGGGGCACCTCCGTTGGGGCGCGTTCCTTGAAGGCGGAACAGGGTCGCGTCTGCAACGCGTTGTCGGGCTTTCAGATCTGGAACACTTTTTCGCGGGCTACATCGCGTCCGATAAAGTGCGCGTCGGTATTTATAACGGTCTCACGATGGAGAAGCGATTCGCCCACGAATTCGATGTCCGGGCGGCTTCGGGGGATCCGCAGGACGTGGCCATCGGGCTTTACGCCGGAAACATCATTGGTATCGCGCAGCACCTGGGCAACGAGACCGTCCATGTGATGCTGCTCGACGAACACGGCAACAAACTGGTGGACCGGGACTACAGCGGCTTGACCGACCCGTTTTCGAGGCCTGCCGAATTACGGTTTCAGCGCCTGCCCGACGAGACCGGATTTCTCTTCACCGTGCCCGGCCATATTGTCTGTTTGGAAAACAACGGAGACATCCGGTGGGCGCAATCAGGTCCGTTCTTCCCGGGTATCCTCCCGCCGGCGATCGGTCCGGACGGCTCTGTGGTGTTTACCCGTCCCTGGCCCGTGACTCCCGAAACCCCCGAAGGCGGGGTTTTCATGATGAAGCTCAACAGTGACGGATCGTTTGCATGGGCAAGAAGAATCGACGGTATCGTTCCGGAATTCGACGTCTTCCTCATGGGACGCAACCCGGTCCATGACGGTGAAAACATTTGGCTCGTCGGAAGCGACCTGGATGACAATGCCCACTCCATAATACCTACCCACACATTCGCGGCATTGGTGCGGCTGGACGCGGCGAGCGGCGACATCCTCGCGCAGGCCGATATCAGCATTGAGGATAAACGGGTGGTCGGTGAGTTCGCCGGCTGGACGGGCACGCACGCGCTTTTTTCAATCGACAGCTACACACCGCCGTCCCGGACGTGGCGTCAGGGCAACCTGTTGAAGGTGGACGGCACCTTCGAGAACCCGGAGTTGCTTACTATTCATGCAAGCGTCGAGACAACACGCGTGTCCTATGACGCGGCTACGGCCAGCCTGCTCTACACCTCAACCATGGGCAATGGACGGATTTTCAGTGCGGCATCGCTCGACGCCGCGACACTCGAACCCGGCGGATTTTGTGAACCGCCCACGCCCATTGAACCGGTCAATTTCACGCATACACCGGCTTCGCGGGAAAGCGTGGTCGTAACAGGTATTCCTCCTTTTGAAGATTCGCCCATCACATCGGAGGACGCCGGCACCGCTTTCGGCCCGACAGACTTTTCCCTTGCGCCCTTGACCTTCAGCGTGGCGGACGGATGTGTTGTCGGAGGGCCCCGCCTCTACTTCAACGACTGGGCTGCGGAGGTATTCGGGGCCGAAGCGAACGATCCGGCGATTGCCGGTCCGGATGTCGACCTGACGGGAAACGGCGTCACAAATCTGCAGGCCTACGCCTTCGGACTCGATCCATGGGCCAACAACCCATCCGTGGGTGTGCTTCCGGTACACGACAGCACCGGCTTTGCCGTGACCTTCCGTGTTCGCGGCAACCTTCCCCCCTTCTCCCTGCGAGTTGAGGCCAGTTACGACATGATCCACTGGGATGCCCCGTTTCAGATCGAAACGTCACCCCCGGATGAGGACGGCATGGTTACCGCGACCGTCCGACTGGGCGAGTCGCCAACTGAGCCAAAGACGGGCTTTGTACGCATCGTCGTGGAGGATGTTGAGCCGTGAACCTCCGACTCCCGCCGGGTTACAGGACGGAGATTACGGCGACGGCGCAACTTTAGGCACAACCAGCGTTGTGACGTTGTGCGCATGCTTCGGCAACTCCCGCGCCCTGGAAAAGGGCTCAATCCAGTGTGCTGGGAATGGGAGCATTTTGAAGTTATCCCGCATACCATCCGGAGGCGCAATCGTTCGTTTCAACCCGTGGTTCCCGGTTCGGTTTTCTCCCAGATGACGCAGGTCGGTTCATGGCGTCCTTTGCCCAACCGCCGCAGCGGCGCGAACCCCTCCGCCGTCAGATCAAGGTGACCGGGCATCTCAAACAGGAGCAGCCCCCCCGGTTGTAAAAACGTCCCCGCCAGGTGGAAAACCGTTGGCGCGACCGTTTCGATCATTTCATAGGGAGGATCGCAGAAAACCAAATCACCCGCCAAGCCGGGTGGCGGCTTCCACCGGCGGACATCGGCGGCGGCCACCCGCGGTCCCCCGCCATCCGCGCCCAGTGCCCGCCCGACGACGCGGAGATTTTCCCGCAATACCGCCAGCGCCGCTCGGTTTTTCTCCACCAGCACGCCATCGACCGCTCCCCGGCTCCACGCTTCCAATCCATACGCTCCGGTGCCGGCAAACAGATCGAGAAAAACCGCCCCGGCCACCCGCCCTCCAAGGAAGGAAAAAACCGCTTCGCGCAACCGGTCCGTGGCCGGGCGGGTATCTCCCCCGCGCGGTTGCTTCAAGGGGATTCCACCCGCCCTGCCTCCCGTGATTCTCATAAACTTCCCGCCAACCTGCGCGGAGCGGTCCGGGGCGGCAAGGGTATTCCCCATAACGAACCCCGTTGGCAGAAGGAGATTCAGGCGATCCACAATCGGGAGTCGGACAGGCGCCCGGCATCACCACCAGCGGTGCCTCACATCCCCGTAACACATAAAAATCACCCACCCGCGAAAATCGCTCCGATTCAAAACCAAAACCACCCAACCGGATCCGGCAAAGGCTTTCGCTTGCGTAAAGGGACGCGATCCTGAAACTTCATGGCGATTGGTGCCGCGGCGAAAACCGGGTGACCGCCGGTGTCCATCCAACTCCCTATATCCAATGCAAAAGCTTCTTCTTGTCATCGGGGTCCTGGCCGCCTGCGGGCACTTTTCACACTTTTCCGCATCCGCTTCCCCATGGTCTCCGCACGCGGATTTTGTTTATCACAATGGCAACATCGTCACCGTTGACGCGGCCTTTTCAACCGCCTCGGCGGTGGCGGTCAAAGACGGTCGAATCATCGCGGTCGGCGGCGACGCCGAGGTTCTCCGCCACCAAGGAAAGGAGACGCAAACAATCGACCTCGCCGGAAAAACCGTGATTCCCGGCATCCAGGATTCGCACATCCATTTCCTTCGCCTCGGCCGCGACATCCGCCGGGAGGCGGATCTGACCTTCGCGATGAGCGGCGGCGAAATACTCGACGCCGTGGCCAGGGTCAAAGAACGGATTCAACCGGAGCCGGGCGACTGGCTGATTGGCAACCGCTGGGACCAATATAAATACGACCGGATGATCACCCGTTGGCAGCTCGACCGAATCGCGCCGGAAAACCCGGTTTGGCTGAACCGCGTATACCGGGGAGTCGCGGTCAACAGCGATGTATTCCGCCGCATGGGCATCGACGACGACCGTCCCGAAACCTGGCCCGACTGGTGGCTGGAGGACCCGGAGGATTTCACCTTCGAAGACCGGATTTACCGGGAGCGGCGAACCGTCGCCATCCATGGCGAAACACGCCAACTCGACATTCCCACCGGCGTTTTTCTGGGCGTCAACGGCACGCGCCTTGTCACGGCCCGCCCCCCGTCTCCGGATTTCGAGGACAACGTGATCAGCATCCGCGACGGCGTCCGCGAAATGCTCAGCCTCGGCGTCACCGCCATCGTCGATCCATCCTCGCGCTGGGGAGACCTGATGCGGGTCTATCAGGAAGCTTACAACCGCGGCCACCTCAACCTCCGCGTGGCGGCGGTTTACGAAGGCACCTTCTCCGGACATTCCCCGGAACGGATCCGCGACCACCTCGGTGCGATCAAAATCAACAACCTCGGCGACGGGTTTTTGCGTTGGCGGGGAACCAAGTTTTACTCCGACGGCGGGGCGGGAACCCGCAGCGCCTGGGTTTCGGAGAGTTTCGACCGCTGGGAGGAATTCGAGGGCGAAAAAAATTTCGGGTATCCAGTCGTCGATGACAACGACCGGCGGGAAGCCCAATACCGCGCGGCGCTCGGGCATGGCTGGGATCTTCACACCCATGCGGCGGGCGATGTCGCCATGCGCCAGGCCGTG
>PXDN01000391.1 GCA_003566375.1 Opitutia bacterium | reverse complement strand
TTGGTAAAAAACCCTGCCGGGCATCGCTGTGCCCCCGACAGGGCCATCAACAATCCCAGGGCCGCCGCCCTTTTGATAAGCAAATCATAAGCAAATCCGATGCCGAACACTTCTGGCATCCAGCCGCTTGTTTCCGTGGCAAAGCGGCTGGCCTGCGACGAGATCAGCCGTGTCGAAGCCATTACCACTTTCCCTCAGAAAGAATCATTCCCACGCTTGGCGGCATGCGAAAACGAATTGACCCCACGCGCCCGAAAGGTCCATTTTCCAGTAACCAGCCAAACCGGCCGACGGCCACAACCCATTGTCACCCATGAATCGAAAAACCTTTCTCAAAAACAGTTTGGTCGCCGGAACCGCCATGGCCGCGGGCGCCTCGGTTTTGCGGGGCGGGGAGGCGGCGGCCGCCGGCTCCGAATTGCTCAAAAAACATGATTTCAAACTGAACTACGCCCCTCACTTCGGGATGTTCCGCCATCACGCGGGCGGTGACCTGATCGATCAGTTGAAATTCATGCATGATCTCGGTTTCCGCGGACTTGAGGACAACGGCATGAAGCGCCGCGACACCGACACGCAGGAGCGCGTCGGGCGCCAGTTGGCCGACACCGGCATGACCATGGGGGTGTTTGTGGCTCACACCATTCATTGGAACGAGCCCAGTCTCAGCAGCGGAGACGCCGGCCACCGGGAACGGTTTCTTCAGGAAATCCGGGAATCGGTCGAAGTTGCTCAGCGGGTCAACGCCAAATGGATGACCGTCGTGCCCGGTTTTGTCAGTCTCCGGCTGGACATGGACTATCAGGAATTGAACGTGATCGAAACGCTGAAGCGGGCCTGCGACATTCTGGAGCCGCACGGCTTGGTCATGGTGTTGGAACCGCTCAACACGCTCGTCAACCACCCCGGCATGGTTCTCACCAAAACCTCCCAGGCCTTCCGCATCTGCAGGCACGTCAACAGCCCCTCCTGTAAAATCCTCTACGATGCCTACCACCAGGCGATCACCGAGGGAAACATGATCCCGAACATGGAGGCGGCCTGGAGCGAAATCGCCTACCTTCAAATCGGCGACCACCCCGGCCGCCGCGAGCCTTACACCGGGGAAGTCAACTACCGGAATATTTTCAAATACCTTTACGAAAAAGGTTTTGACGGCGTGGTGGGCATGGAACACGGCAAATCCCAAGACGGCAAAGAAGGCGAGCTGGCCCTCATCGCGGCCTACCTGAAAGCCGATGATTTTGATGTGTGATCCGGTTCCAAACCGGAATCGATATCGGAATCAAAATCGTTAACGCATCGGGATCGTTATCGGCATCGAAATCGATCCCGATTGGGACCCGGCAGCGGTCATGGCCCGGTGTCTGCCGATCCGCTTTTGACCCAAAGGGCGACACCAGGCATTGGACAAGCTCAGCCGAGTCAGGATCATCCAGAATATTGATTGCTAACGTCTGGTCCCCCCTCAGCGCAGGGCTCCGAGTTTTTCCTTGAGGATTTTGTCCACGATTTGCGGGTTCGCCTTTCCTTTGCTGGCTTTCATGACCTGCCCTTTGAGGAAGTTGACGGCGGTTTCCTTTCCCCCGAGCCAGGCTTCGACGGAGGCCGGGTTGTTGGCGATGGCCTCGTCGGCCCACGTTTCCAGCTCTCCGGTGTCGGTTGATTGTTTGAGCCCCTTCTCCTCCACGATCACCTCCGGATCCTTGCCGGTTTGGAACATGTGGATGAACACTTCCTTGGCGATGTTGTTGGAGATCGTCCCGCCATCGACCAGTTTCACCAAGCCCGCAATCTGTGACGGGGCGATGGGCGAATCGGTGATGGAGCGCCCGGCGGTCGAGAGTTCCCGGAGCAGGTCATTCGCGATCCAGTTGGCCACCGCCTGCGGTTTGTCCGGATGGGCCGCCACCGCTTCTTCAAAATACGCGGAGAGCTTGCGGTCGGGCACCAACACCGAGGTCAGGGTGTAGGGAAGGTCGAATTGTTCGAAATACCGGCGCTGTTTTTCGAAGGGGAGTTCCGGCAGCTCGGCCCGCAGGCGGGCCTTCCAATCCTCGTCCACCTCGACCGGCATCAGGTCGGGATCGGGAAAATAGCGGTAGTCGTGGGCCATCTCCTTGGAACGCATCGGCGTGGTGATCCCCTGCTCGGCGTTCCAACGGCGGGTTTCCTGCACGAGGGATTCCCCTTTCTCCACCGCCCGGATCTGGCGGTTGATTTCAAACTCGATGCCGTTGCGCACCCCGGTGATGGAATTGAGGTTTTTCAACTCCACCTTCACCCCGAGTTTGGTCTCGCCGGCCGGCCGGATGCTGATGTTGGCGTCGCACCGCAACTGCCCTTTCTCCATGTCGCAATCGGAAATGCCGGCGTAAATCATCGCCTGCTTCAAGGCGGTGAGAAAGGCGAACGCCTCCTCCGGCGAGTGCATGACCGGCTCGGTGACAATCTCCATCAAGGGCGTGCCGGCGCGGTTGTAATCGACCAGGCTGTCGTTGTCGAAGTGGTTCAGCTTGCCGACATCCTCCTCCAGATGGATGCGGGTCAATTCGACGAAATGGTGATCCCCCATGACGTTGCGGGAGGGACCGGGCATCTCGATTTCCACCTTGCCGCCGACACAAATCGGACGGTCGTATTGGGAAATCTGATAATTTTTGGGATTGTCCGGATAAAAATAATTTTTCCGGTCCCATTTGCAGACCGGCGCGATGTCGCAACCGAGCAGCAGGCCCGACTTGATGATCTGATCAATGGCCTTTTTGTTCATGACCGGCAGCACGCCCGGCAAGGCGAGCACCACCGGATCGGTCAACGTGTTCGGCTCCTCGCCAAACCCGACCGGCGCCGCGGTGAACATCTTGGAGGCGGTTTTGATCTGCACATGGATCTCAAGGCCAATAACGGCTTCGTATTTCATCAATTTAGTCGAGGTTCGGGTGTTGTTGGTGATGGTCGTGGGCTTGTTCGTAGTGACGGGCGATGGCGAGCAGGTCGGCTTCGGCGAACGGTTGGCCGAGGATTTGCAGGCCGATTGGCAGACCGGAACCGGTGAATCCGCACGGGATGGATATTCCGGGCAACCCGGCCAGGTTCGTGCTGATGGTGAAGATGTCGCTCAAATACATGGCCAGCGGATCGGCGGTGCGCTCTCCTTTCTTGAAAGCCGGCACCGGCGAGGTCGGCGTGAGCAACGCGTCCACTTTTTCAAATGCCTTCATGAAATCGTCGCGGATCAGGGTGCGCACTTTCTGGGCGCGCAGATAATAGGCATCGTAATAACCGCTGCTCAACACGTAGGTGCCCAGGATGATCCGGCGCTTCACCTCCTGTCCAAAGCCTTCGGCGCGCGTTTGGAAATAGAGGTCGATGGCATCGGCCGCCTTGTCGCTGCGGCGGGTGTAGCGCACGCCGTCGTAACGGGCGAGGTTCGAGGAAGCCTCGGCGGTGGCGATGATGTAATAAACCGCCACCGCGTATTGGGTGTGCGGCAGGGAAACCTCCACGATTTCGCAGCCGCTTTTGCGGTAAAACTCTATCGCTCCCCGCACCGCCTTTTCCACCTCCGGATCCAGGCCCTCGCCAAAATATTCCTTCGGGATGCCGAGTTTCCACGGACCTTTTTTCTCTTTCAGCGCGGCGCGGTAATCGGGAATTTCGGTTTTGTAGGAAGTCGAGTCGCGGGGATCATGGCCGGCGATGCCCTGCAAAAGCAGGGCGGCGTCCTCCACGCCGCGGGCAAACGGCCCGATTTGATCGAGCGACGAGGCAAACGCCACCAGCCCGTAGCGGGAGACGAGGCCGTAACTCGGTTTCAGCCCCACCACCCCGCAGAGGGCGGCCGGCTGGCGGATCGAACCGCCGGTGTCGCTCCCCAGGCTCACAATCGCCTCCCCCGCCGCCACGCAGGCCGCGCTGCCGCCGCTGCTGCCGCCGGGAATTCGGTCGGTGTCCCACGGGTTGCCGGTTTGCTGAAAGGCCGAGTTCTCCGTGGAGGATCCCATGGCGAATTCGTCCATGTTGAGCCGTCCCCACAAAACCGCTCCGGCTTGTTTCAGTTTTTGGATACACGTGGCGTCGTAGGGGGACACGAATTTCTCCAGCATGCGGCTGGCGCAGGTCAACGGCTGGCCGGTCACGGCCAGCACGTCCTTGATGCCGACGGGAATCCCGTCGAGCGGTCCGAGCGCTTTTCCCTCCTTGCGGCGGGCATCGGATGCGCGGGCCTGGGCCAGGGCGTCCTCTTCGTCAAAGCTGAGAAAGGCCTGGACTTGGGGCTCGACCTTCTTGGTCCGGTCGATGACGGCGCGGACCAGTTCTTCGGAAGTCAACTCGCCGGCGGACAGTTGATCGGCCAGTTCGGCGGCGGTTTGGTAATAAATCGGTTTCGACATGGTTTGGGTCGGGCGGAATCAAACGGATATTGGCGATTGCGGACGGCGGCGGGGCGGAATCATTCAACCACTTTGGGCACCACGATCATGTTTTGGCGCTTGGCCGGGGCGTTGGCCAGGGCGGTTTCCACGGGAAACGCCTCCCCCGCCACGTCATCGCGCCAGACGTTTTTCACCGGAAAAGCATGGGCGGTCGGCTCGATGCCGGAAACATCCACCTCGTTGAGTTTTTCAATGTAGCCGAGCACGTCGTCGAGCTGGCGGGAAAAGGTCTCCTTCTCCTCGTCGGTCAAGGCGATGCGGGCGAGGTTGGCCACGTAGTCGATGTCAATGGAATGCTTCATGAACGGAAACGGTTGGCGGACGTTGGACGGAGAATTCCGCAACGAACCCCTCCGATCCAAGCCCGGAACGGCAAAGAGGCAAGTCCGCAATCCAACGAAGGGGCAAATGTGCAGGTTAGTTCGCAAACCCTGCATTTACTGATGGAGAAGGGCATTCCCCGCGTCCATGGGTCAACAGGCGCCTGGTCCCAAGGTATTTCCCATGGTACTGGCGTGGAAAACGCCTACCACCGCGCCGCTCAATACGCGCCGCGGCGGCCTCGGCATTTTGCAGGCGATTCGTCATTCCCCTCATCCACGCCAAATTTTCAGCCAAGCGGTTTTTGCGGAGGGCTGAGACTTGAGACTTGAAACCTGAGGTATGGCGGCTTCTTCTTCAATCGTGCCAAGTTTCGAAATGAACAAGTCCATGTCAATCAGGGTAAGTCAGGGGTTCAGGTTGCGATTGGCACCATGAAACGAAAACGTTGGATTTGGATTGGCGGTTGGGGATTGCCCCCAGCTTGGCTGCGGGAAAAGCTGGAAGCGCGTCTGCCGGAATGGGACCATTTTGTGATCCCCCCCGTCCGCAATTGGGAAGCGTTGTTCCGGGCCGCTAATGCCGACCGTTGCGGGGGGTACTCGCTCGGGGCAAGGCTTCTGTTGCACCAATCCGATGCGGTCACGGCCGCAAACAGGGCCTCTTTCCCGGTGCTATTGGCTCCTTTCCTTCCTCCGGAACCGGACTCGGGGGAACGCGGGCGGCGGCATGAAACCGGTTTCCGCAAAATTCAGGATCTGCTGTCGCCGAACCCGGCCAAAGCCCTGGCTTTGTTTTGCAAAGTGGCCGGCTTGCATGGCGCCGCTTCCGCCCACCCGCCCTATCCTTTGGAGGAACTGGCATGGGGGCTTCGTTTTCTGCAACAACCGCCCTCCCCGGTTGAAATTCCCCCGCACTGGTCGGTTTGGCTGGGCGAAAACGACCCGTTGATCGACACCCCCGCCTTCACCGCCCGGCACCCTTCCGTGAACACCGTGCCCGGGGCCGGGCACGACGCCGGGACCTTGTTGGACGCCTTTGTGACCGAGGCCGGTTCACCCGAACAATCCTGATGATGGAAAGTTTCGACAAGGCGGCCCGGCAGTATGAGGAATTTGGGCACATTCAAAGGGACATGGCCGCTTGGCTTGCCGAGTGGATTCCGGCGAACCGTTCGGGACGGGCACTGGAAATCGCGGCGGGCACCGGTTTTTTCACCCGCCATCTTGTTCCGTGGAACGGCCCGTTTTCCGCCACCGACGCGTCCCACGCCATGCTGTTGGCCGGCCATGCCAATCATCCCGGAATTCCGTGGAGGCTTTGCACCGCCGATGCCTTGCCGCCGGAAGAAATGGATTGGATCTTCTCCAGCAGTTTCCTCCAATGGGCCGACGATCCGGCCGCTTTGTTTGCCCACTGGCGTTCCCGCTTGCACCGAAAGGGACGCATTCTGGCCGGACTTTTTGCCGAGCCGACGCTTTCCGAACTGCGGGAACTCGCTCCCAAAATGACACCCCTGACTTGGAGAACGGGCTCCGTCTGGAAACAAGCCCTTGATGATGCCGGGTTTTGCTGTCTGCGTTTGGAAGAAGAAACCCGTGCCTACCACTTTCCCTCCGGCATGGACTTGCTCCGCGCCCTTCATCGGGTCGGAGCCGCCCCCCGCCGCCAACTGGTTCCGGTTCGCCTTCGGGAATTGATCCGTGAATACGACTCACGGTTCGCGGTCGAAAACGGAGTCCTTTCCACATGGACCTTCCTCCGTTTGGAAGCGGTCGCGGGTTGAGTTTTCGAAACGGTTTTCTATCCCCGGGACCGCGCCAAAGACTGGATCAGGCGGTAAAGCATGCCCAGGCGCGGGGTCTCCACTTCCTGCCGCCGGGCGGTCCGCCACGCCTCCCCCCAGATGGCCTCGATTTCAATTTCGCGGCCCTCCAGATAATCAATCAGGCTGGACGGCTTGTAGGGCCCCATGGGGAGGGTTTGGGAAATTTGTTTGTCCAAAAATTCATCCTCGATGGCATGACCGAGCGAGGCCGCGACTGCCCGCGTTTCCTCCATCAACTCCCTGGCCAGCCCGCTCAGCCCGTCGTCGGCCAGGATGGCCGCCGTGTCGATGCCGCCTCCCGCAATGGCCAGACCGTTGAACGGGATGTTCCAGCAAAGTTTGCGCCACCGCGCCTCCATCAGGGAGGAAGCGACCCGGCAGCGCACGCCCGCATCCGTAAAGAGGGCGGCGGTCTCTTCGGCCCTGTCGCCCGGGTTTCCAAACGGTTCGCCGACTTTGATGTAGCCGGGGTTGAAATTCCGTACCACTCCGGGTTCGACCCGGTTCAGGGTGACAAAACAAATGCCGCCCATGACCCGATCTTCCCCGAAATGCCCCGCCAAAAACTCCTCGTTGCCCAACCCGTTTTGCAAAGTGAGCAGGCGGGTGTTTTCGCGTAACAACGGCGGAACCAGTTTGGGCAAATCCGCATTGGAGGTGGCCTTCAGCGAGATGATGACCAAGTCGCACGGGCCGATTTCATTTGGGTTTCCAGCCGCGCGGACTGGATAAAGGTGAACATCGCCTTCGGGTCCCCGCAAATGAATGCCCTTGGCGCGAACGGCGTCGAGGTCGCCGCGCAGCAAAAAATGGACTTCATGGCCGGCCCGGTGCAACAGCCCCCCATAATGGCAGCCGACCGCCCCCGAACCAACGATGGCAATTTTTAAGGATTCCACCAACGGGTCAGCGGGGAACGGTCACTTCGCCGGTCTCGGGATCGTAATGAAACGACAAGCCGGCGGGCAGATCGGGGATGCCACCCGGAATCATGTGGGCCACTTCCTCCAAGTCGTTCGGCAGACGACCTTCGAATGCCTTGAACCCTTTCACCGCTTCGCTGACCGTGATAATCGACATGCGCACCGAAGCGTGCTGCTGGGCGTTGAGAACCGCCCCCACGTAGTCCGCCGGCGCGGTGGCCGGATTCCCGGATTCACGGGATTCCTGGCGGGGAGGTTGCTGTTCTTGGGATTGGCCGCCCGGTTGATCGCAACCGATCAACAAACCCAGCGGCAGACAGTAAACAAAAAACAGTTTTTTCATTTCGCCTCATAAATTACTCCGAAGTGCCAACCATGGCCAGAATGAAATTCCGCTTCGCCGGAAGGCGGGCAGGAGGGATGAAAAAAGAAAGAAGGCGTAAGGAAGAAAGAATCGGACATTGCCCGCGCGGCCCTTTCTTTGGATGGTGAGGCCATGAACGGACCGCGTTTCATTTTTCCGGCCGCCTTCCTGGCCATCGCCGGAATGACCTCCGCCCTTGCGGACGATGCCGCCTTGGCGAATTTTCAGAACGCCTTTGAGCCGACCATCGAAAACGCGGGGCCTCCCCCCGGTCCGGTTCCAAAAGGAATGGCCTGGGTTCCGGGCGGGGAATTCTCGATGGGATTGCCCGACCCGCGCCCCCTGCCGGGGGGCGGACGGGATTCCATGCCCGACGCCCGTCCGGTGCACCGGGTCCGCGTGGACGGATTCTGGATGGACACCACTCCCGTGACCAATGCTGACTTCGCCCGTTTTGTGGAGGAGACCGGCCATATCACCGTGGCCGAACATCCCCTGGATCCCGTGGAATTTCCGGGAGTTGATCCCGCCAACCTCGAACCGGGGTCCCTGGTGTTCCAGGTCAACACGGAGCTTCAGCACGCCGGTTCTTCCCCGCCGGGCTGGCGCTGGCAGCCGGGCGCTTTCTGGAAACACCCCCTCGGGCCGGGGTCCGATTTGAAAGGCCTCGATGACCATCCGGTGGTCCATGTTGCCTGGGAGGATGCCCAGGCTTACGCCAAGTGGGCCGGGAAGCGCCTTCCCACCGAAGCCGAATGGGAATTCGCCGCCCGCGGCGGGCTCAGCGGAAAGCCCTATCCATGGGGCAGGGAA
>PXDN01000037.1 GCA_003566375.1 Opitutia bacterium | reverse complement strand
CGAGACCAAAAAGTAGGCGGCGGCTGTCCCGCGCCTTGCATTTTTTGGCCGCGTAAATCCCGGTCACCGAAGGAGCGTTCATCCCGTAGCCCAGTCCGAAGGGCCGCCATTTCCAGGCACCAAGGGTGCATCAATTACAGTATCCCGGAGGGATGAAAGCTTTTAGCCGGTGGTTGAGACCGCGAAGCGGGCGATACCACCGGATTTTGGTTCCCCGGAAAATTACCGCACCCCGGCAGGGGTGCCAGCGGGTCTTGGCTCAACGGGCGTCAATCGAGGAAGCGTTTGTCGTATTCGACGGCGGATTTTCCGAGGAAAGCCACCAATTCCTGACGATAGGTTTTTGTGCGGTGATGTTTCTACTGATTGGCAATGTGTGGTCGATGCCATGGAGGAAGGGAGCTGGACCCCTGCCGGGGTGCTGTTTTTGTTGTATTCGATTATCCGGTGGTGTCGTTCGTGCCTCGCTCTACCACCGGTCCGCCCTGAGCACGCCGAAGGAACTACAAGCTGGGAACCCTCCGGGTTCAAGGTTCGGTGAAATCTAAATTGATGCGTGTAAGGTGCGCGGTCAAAGGTCGGCTGATTAAGGCCGGTCGGTCGGCGGGCTGTCCCGCGCTCCGGGGTTCAGCGGGGGGCGATTCGCATGTCCGGGCCGAGTGCCCAGTTGGCGAGTTCGCGCACCGGACCGTGCACGTTGATGGTCAGGTTGATCGAAGGGACCCGGATCGTCTGGTCGAGAGGCTGCCCCTCAAGCGTGATCCGGAGGGGAACGCCGGGCTCCTCTTCCGCCAGGAAATCGAGTCGGAATTGTTTCAGCAGGAGATTTTCCAACGCCCGTTCCACTGTGGTGACCTGATCGTGGGCAATGTTGCCGGGGGACATGCCCGCGCTGAACCAGGACCGGTTGGGCAGGCGCAGCCGTCCGTTATCACCCCGCAGCCGGAGGAGGCCGGTTTCGATTTGCAGCCTTTCGGGAGCGGCCCGCAGCCGCAGCCGCCCGTCGAGAATCCCTTCGCCCCGCCCCGACAGATCCGGCACCATGGCCAACAATTGGCCCAGCTCGACCCCCGAGGCGTCGAGAGTGACGGTGAACTCCGGTTGTGCGGGACGGAAGGCAAACGGGTCCGCGCTCAAAACGCCGCCCGCCCAATTGATGCGCGCTGATTCGACCCGCACGCTTTCCGGCAGGTGAAAGGTGAACTGAACACGGCCGGGGCCGGCGGTCCAGTCGCCGACCGACAGGGTGTCGAACTCCAGCCGGGCGGGACTCCCCGTGCGGAATTCCCCGGCGGAAAAAACGAAGCCGAGTGGGAGGGAAACGCCATCGGCCCGCCGGTTCTCCGCGTCGCGCAGGGTGAAATCCTCCAAGTGGATTTCCCCGGTGAAGCGGGGAGGCTCGTCCAATCGAAAATCGTTTTCCACTTTCGCGGAGAGCCACCCGGACCCGGTCAGGCCCGGGACCGCGGTCAGGAATGGCTCCACCACCGCCAAGCCGCTCACCCGCCCGCGGGGCAGGGTGGCCGCCCCGGTGGCCCGCCAGCCGGTTTCCTCCCGAACCAGCCTTTGCTCGACCAGGAGGCGATTCGCGATTTCCGGCAGGTTGGCGGACAGGGTGACTTCTCCGGCGGACGGCGTTCCCCGCCACGTCAGATCCGTATCCGTCAACTGGATGCCACTCCAAGTGACCGCCGTGATGTCGCTTTCGAAAGTGATGTCGGCCGTTTCCCAGTCCGAGGCGGAATCCCAATTCAGGCGGCCGTTGCCGCGGCCGTGCCGCAGGACCACCCTGTCGGCGTTTGCCGGGATGACATGCAGGCGGGCAAAGGAATAGTCGATCCCGCCAAGAAGATACCCCTTCCCGTCCCGACCGATTAGCAGGCGGGTTTGCCAATCGCGGGTCTCCATCCACGCGTTCCCGGCCAATTCCGGCAGGTGCCGTTGGAGCGGGTTGAGCCACGGGCCGGGATCGGGGGACTCGATCGACAAAGTCACCTCCAGTTCGCCTGTCGCCGCGTCTTGGATACCGCTTCCGTCCATCCGCAAACCATCCCCCTCCACGGAGAGTTGCCATTCGCGGAGGCCCTCCGCCGGGAGGGTGGCTTCGGCCCTGATTTCGGCGCTCCACCGGTCTTCTCCGACGGTAAGGGAGATCCTGCCCCGGGGAAGGGAGAGGTGGCGGACGCCGCCCTTGGGATCCCCGTCCGTTTCCAGCAGGGCCAGCGGCCAAGCCCAGGCGGGATCGCCCCAGGGCGGGAGTTCCTCCGCCGTGGCGGTGATTTCCCAACTCCGCACCGTGACCCCGGTCAGTTCCCGTTTCCGCAAATCCGGCCAGCGGTAGGTCAGGCCGATGTCTTCGGCCGTGACGCTGAGATGGGGCGCAACCGCCCGCACCGATTGGATCGTCAAACCCCGCGGGCCGACCCCCGCCACATGGACCTCCGCCTCCTCGAATCCGAGATCGAAGAGGGCCGCCGTGGCGAGACGTTCCACCCACTGGGGCAGGGCCATCCACAGGCCGGTGAGAAGGAGCGCCACCACCAGCAGGGTCGCGGCGGCGAAGACGGCCAATCGTTTGAACCAGCGGTGGCGGGGCGGGTCTTGTTGCATCACGGGGGACGGGCCGGAGCGGGGATCAGCCCGCGCGGGAATGTTCCGCTTTGAGATCCCGCTCCATCAAATCGCGGAGCGCTTCGCGGGGATCCTTGTTTTCATGAAAAATCCGATACATTTCGGTCAGGATCGGAGCGGTGATGTTTTTTTCGCGGCAGAGGCGGTGAAACGCTTCCGCCGTGCGGTGGCTTTCCACCACGGTTTTCCGGTTGGCCAGCAACTCCTCCGCGCTTTGGCCGCGGCCGATCCGTTCCCCGAAGGTTCGGTTGCGGCTCCAGCCGCCGTTGGCGGTGGCCACCAGGTCGCCAAATCCGCTCAACCCGTAAAACGTTTCCGCCCGGGCGCCCAGCGCCCTGCCGATCCGGACCATTTCCGCCAAGGCGCGGGTCAGGAGGGCGGCCTTGGCGTTGTCGCCGAGCCCGAGGCCGTCGCAGCACCCGGCGGCGGCCGCGTAGACGTTTTTCAAACAAGCGCCGAGTTCCACCCCCTTGCGGTCGTCGCTGGCGTAAATGCGCAGGGACGGGCCGTTCAGCGCTTCCTGCAACGATTCCATCTCCCGGTTTTTCTCCCCGGCGAGAACCATGGCCGTTGGCTTCCCTTTTGCCACCTCCAGGGCGTTGGTCGGGCCGGACAACGCCGCGTGGACCAGGCCGGGCAAAAATTCCCGCAGACATTCGGTCGGCAGACGCAGGGTTTCGGGCTCCAATCCCTTGGTCAGGCTCACGCAGGCCCGCAGCGAACGCGCCTCCCTCTTGGCCACGGCATCGCGCAGGCGTTGTCCCCAATCCCGCACACCGGCCATGGGCGAGGCGCAGAAAATGACCTCCGCTTCCAGCAAAACAGGCGGCAGCTCGCAGCCGATTTGGATGCTGTTGCGCAGGTCGATTTCCGGCAGGTAGTCGGCGTTGCGGCGGGAGGAGGAAAGCTCCATCGCCTGTTCAAAACGCCGGGGCACCAAGGTCACGGTGTGGCCGCAGCGGTCGAGATGAACCGCCATGGCCGTGCCCCAGGCACCCGCTCCCATCACGCAGATGTTCATGTTGGAAATTTCCGTTCGCGCACTTCCCGGACATAGTTCGAAAAGGCGGTTTTCACCTCTTCGCCGAGACGGGCGTAGGCTTTGACAAAGGCGGGGGTTTTCCCGGGGGTCAGGCCGAGCACGTCTTGGCCGACCAGGATTTGGCCGTCGCAGTGCGGTCCCGAGCCGATGCCGATCAATGGCACGGGGATGTCGCGCGCGATCACTCCGGCGGTTTCGTGATCGACCATTTCCGCCACCACCGCAAACGCGCCGGCGGCGGTGACCGCGCGGGCGTCGGCGAGCAGCGACTCCCGCTCCTCCGGCGTTTTGCCGAAACGGCGGTAGCCGCCCATCTGGTAAATTTGCTGCGGGAGAAGACCGATGTGGGCCAGCACCGGAACGCCGGCCGCGGTGAGGCGCCGAATTT
The DNA here is from genome assembly GCA_003566375.1 of Opitutia bacterium. GTDB lineage: Bacteria > Verrucomicrobiota > Verrucomicrobiia > Opitutales > T3Sed10-336 > T3Sed10-336. The sequence continues at coordinate 4,643 of PXDN01000037.1, read as the reverse complement.
TGTCGGCCATGGTGACGCCGCCCTCGATTTTCACCGCCTCGGCCCCGGCCTCTTGCAAACAGCGCGCGGCCGCCGCGAGCAGGATGTCCGCGTCGCGGTGGGCTTCGGTGAACGGAATGTCGCTGACCACGAGCGAGGCCGGTTTGGCGCGGGCGACCGCTGCCGTGTGGTGGAGAATCATGTCCAAGGTGACCGGCAGGGTGTTGGGAAACCCGAGAATCACATTGCCCATGGAATCCCCCACCAGCAGGAGATCGACCCCGGCCTCAGAGGCGAGCGCGGCGGAAGTGGCGTCGTAAACCGCCAGAGCCGTGACCGGTTGTTTGCCTTTGAGACTGCGGATGTGTTGCGTGTTGATTTTCACTGGATGAAACGGGCGCGTCGACTTTCGTTTCCGGTGTTCCAACTTCCTGGTCAAAGACCGAAACGGTATCGCCATACGCCTCTCTCAGACAATGGAAGAGTGGCGGCCTTGTAAACGCTATTCCCGGTTTGCGCTCTTTCCGGCCGGTGGTAACATGAGTCCATGAAAGCATTGGTTTTGGAGAAATTTGGTGATCCCTCCGTCATGAAGGTAACCGAACGGCCCGAACCCCGGCCCGGAGAGGGGGAACTCCGCGTGCGGGTGCGGGCGGCCGCCCTCAATCCGGTCGATTGGAAGATCCGCGAGGGGTGGTTGAAGGAGGCTTTTCCGCATGAGTTTCCCATCACCCTTGGCTGGGATTGCGCCGGAGTGGTGGACGAAATCGGGGAAGGCGTCAGCGGCTTTCAGGTTGGCGATGAGGTGATGGCCTATGGCCGCAAAGAGGTGATCCGCGACGGCACGCTGGCCGAGTGGATTGTTTTGGAACCCCGGCATGTGGCGAAAAAACCGCCGGAGCTTTCCTTTGAGACGGCGGCCGCCGTGCCGCTGGCGGGATTGACCGCGTGGCAGGCGCTTTTCGACGCCGGCGGGTTGGCGGCCGGGCAGACGGTGTTGGTCCACGCCGCCGCCGGCGGGGTGGGGCATTTCGCGGTCCAACTGGCCAAGGCCGCCGGTGCCGCTGTAATCGGCACCGCCAGTCCCGGCAACCATGATTTTTTGCGTTCGCTCGGGGTGGATCACCCGGTCGATTACGCATCAGCCGATTTGGCCGACGAAGTCCGCGACCTCTCCGGAGGCGGGGCCGATTTGGTGTTTGACTGCATCGGCGGGGAGGCCCTGGCCGCCAGCGCGGATTTTTTGGCTTCCGGGGGCCGGATCATTTCCATTGTCGATTCGGCACAGGTGGAAACCCTGCTGGCAAACGGCGTGGCCGCCGGCTGGATTTTCGTGGAGCCCAACTCCGATCAATTGGCCCGGCTCGCGCGGAAGGCGGTGTCGGGTGAAATGAAAGTGGAGATTGCGGAAGCCTTCGATCTGGAAGATTTCCGCGACGCTTTCGCCAAGTTGGAAGCCGGCCACACGCGGGGAAAACTGGTCGTGCGGATGGGCTGACCCGGCCTGCCGAATCTCCCGGGCAACCAAAGGCCGCGCGGCCAAAAGCGCGCGTTGCTTTTCGTCAGTTTGTGAAAAGCAAAAAGAGCAACCCGCCGACCAAACCGACGGTCGCGCCGTAGCAGGCGTGTCCGGCGAGGTAGGCCAGACCGGTCATGAAGGTGACTTCGGAACCGCGTTGTTTTTCGTCGGGATGAGTGTCGCGCACGAGAAACATCAGCATCAGGCTGATAATGACTCCGTGGACCACGCCGATGCCGAGCCCGATAAACAGCGAAGCCGGCAAGGCGACGCCGGCAATGGCGTGCATGCCCCACAGGTAGAGCAGGCCAAAGACAACCCCAAAGCCCAGGTGAATGAGGGTGCCTTTGGAAGCCGCTTTGTTGCCCGATTGGGTCAGCAAGATGCCGAGCAGGGCGGTCATGTCCACCGGCACCGCGTTCTTGCTGGTGAGCATCCGCATGAAGGCGTTCATGGCCAGCCCGCCGGCGAGACCGGCCACCAAGGCGGTAATGAGCAAGGGAAGAAACGGTGTTGATTCTGTCATGTGTGAGTTATTTATTATTATGAATTTGTGTTTTTAGCACAAGCCCGTTGAATCCTCAAGGACGGGTTGAAAAAAAACCGCGCCGCCCCCCAAAAAAAGGCAGAAGGCGGACAGGCGGCCAGGGCGGGTCGATTCGGACCCATCCTGTCATCCGGCAAGGCCGGATGACACGAACCGAAAAATGCAAAAGGGGGAAGTGGATTTTGTTGGAGGAGTCGCATGGTTCAATTTTGAAAACGTTTTTTAGGCCGACCTCCCTGCCACGCCACGCCGGGCCGGGTATGTCGCCGGGCAGGCGGGTGTGCCGCTCCGGGTTGCTCCGCGTTTTTATTTTCGAACGAAATTGCCGTTGCCAAGCGGAATGCTTCGCGGTTACCGCTTTCCGGGAATGGATTTGACCTCCGAACAACGGCGGAACTTGCGGGCCTGGTGTGTCTATGACTGGGCGACCAACGGCTATCAGGTGACGACCGCCTCGGCGCTGCTGCCGGTCTTTTTTGTCCAGGGCATCGCGCCGGAGGGGGCGGTGTTGTTCGGCACCCATGTGCCGCCCACCGCGCTGTGGGGGTTTGCCATCGGGCTGGCCGCGCTGGTGGTGGTGATGATGTCGCCCCTGCTGGGGGCGGTGGCCGATTTTACTTCGCTGCGCAAAGAATTTCTCACCGTCTTCGCCTGCGGCGGAAGTCTCTGCGCCTCGCTGCTGTTTTTTTCCTCGGAGGGAACGGTCTGGTTCACCCTGCTGTTTTTCGTGCTGGCCCACATCTGTTACACCTCGGGCAATGTTTTCTACGACTCTTTTCTCCCCCAGATCGTGCCGGAGGAATGGACCGACCGCGCCTCCGGGCGCGGATTCGCCTACGGCTACGTCGGCGGCGGTCTCCAGTTTGCCCTCGCCCTCGGATTGCTCACCTTTCACGAGCCGATCGGGATCAGCCAGGAATTGGCGTTGCGGATCGGGCTGCTGACGGCCGGGTTGTGGTGGATCGGGTTCGCCCTTTACACGTTTCTTAACTTGAAAGACGCGCCCCCCGCGGTCCGCTTCGAAAAGACGGCCAGCGGCCTCCGGCTCGCGGTGGCGGCGGGGGCGGGGCGGACCTGGCGCACGGTGAAACGGCTCCCCAAGTTTCCGGCCCTGTTGCTGTTTCTGGTGGCGTTTTTGCTCTACAACGACGGCATCCAGACGGTGATCGGCATCTCCGCCGCCTACGGGGGCTCGGAGCTGGAGCTGACCCCGCAAACCATCATGCTGACCTTTTTGGTGGTGCAATTCATCGCCTTCGGCGGGGCGCTGGCTTTTTCCCGTCTGGCCGGGAAAATCGGGGCTAAACGGGCGATCCTGCTCGCCTTGGCGGTTTGGACCGGGGCGGTTTTTTATGCTTACTTTCTTCCCGCCGGAAACCGGTGGGGCTTTTTTCTCCTCGGGGCGGTGGTCGGGCTGGTGCTGGGCGGCAGCCAGGCCTTGAGCCGTTCGTTATTCGCCAGCATGATCCCCATCTCGGCGGCGGCCGGCTTTTTCGGGTTTTATTCGGTCTTCAACAAATTGTCGGCCATCTCCGGGCCACTGCTGTTCGCCACCCTGACCACGCTTTTCGGCTCGGCCCGCCCGGCCATCCTCGCCCTCGGCATCTATTTCGTGGTCGGCGGGATTCTGTTGAGCCTCGTCAACGTGGAAAAAGCCCGCGCCTCCCGCGCCCTCTGGCAAATCGACGCGGCGGACCCGGAGCCGGAAGCAAAGGCCCCCGACGGCGGGAAGGAGTGAACGGCGGGGTGGGGTGAGCGCCCGCCACTGGTCACAACGAAACCGGGCCGGGGTGCAGGGCGTCGGTCACCCGGACCAGTTCGTCGGCCAGGCCATGGACGCGTTGGAGAATGGCTTCGTCGGCGATCTTGCCTTCGGCGAAGGCGGTCCCCTGCGTGTACACGAATTTGGGGACGATGAAGGTGCGGAAGTCGAGCATCAGGCTGTTGAGAAACGGCATGCCGCCCATGTAGCCGTGGGGGCCGCCGGCCGCGCAAAGCAGCCCGGCCACTTTGCCCGCCCAGGCCTGTCCGGTCAGCTCGATCAGGTTTTTGGCCGAGGCGGAGACGCTGTAATTGTAAACCGGCGTGCCAATCAGGATGCCGGAAGCCGCTTCAATCGCCTCGCGCAGGCGGACGACCTCCGGGTGGGCGAAGGCTTCGCCGCCGTCGCAGACCGGCAGGTCGAGTTTGGCGAGATCGAACCAATCGGCTTGGTCTTGCGGCAACCGGCCGAAGGCCGCGCGGGCCAGCAGGCGGCTGTTGCTTTCCGGATTGAGGCTGCAACTGATTACCAAATAACGCATGGGTCGGATGTTGGCGGAGTTCGCGGTTTTTGCGAACAGTTTTGGCTGTTTTTTCCCAAACGGGCTGCGGGCGCGCGGGCGGTTTGGCCGGATGACATGCGGTGTGCAAGGGGAGCGCCCTGCTTAAGCGGGCGGCATGCGGTGTGCACGTGGTTCCCTCGGGGCCTCGATTCGGCGGCTGAAGCCTGCCGCTCCTGGGTTTGGCGCTCCGAAAGCGGCGTCTCCCGGATGCTGGAAGTAAAGGGATTGGGCGGCTGATTACTTGGAGCGCCGGGTGAGTTTGGCGGCTTCTTTT
>PXDN01000167.1 GCA_003566375.1 Opitutia bacterium | reverse complement strand
GCCTCCGGACGACAACAATTATTTTCTCGATCCCAACCCTTTGAAGTTTTTCCGCTTTTATAAACTCGAAAAATAGCGCCTTTTTCCGGTTGTAACCCGGTGCGGTTTTTTTCTCCGGAGCGGGTGCTCGGGTTCGCCGCGCGGACCGAATGGGTGCGGGTTGACGCCCGCCACTGCCGAAAGGGACCGCACCGCATCGGGATCCCAATCGCTGGCGGGATCGATTTCGATATCGATTGCGATTACGATCCCGATTACGATCCCGATTTTCCCAAACAGTGTGAAATGAACGGGCCATTCGCCCGTTGGCGGCATGGTGTTTCCATGGCAATGGCTGGCGCCGCGGTTGCCCGATCATCCGTCAAGGCCGGATGCCACTCCACGGAATAACGGCGGGTTATTTCCCGTTTTCCGGATCGTCGTCTCCTTCTTTGCCGTGGACCAAATCCAGCATGGAGGTCGCTTTGTGCGGATGCATTTCACCCGCGTCGAGTCGGCGGATGTAATCCTTGTAGGCCTTCATCGCCTCATGTCCGAAGATCAGCATGATCGGGATGTTGGCAAACAGCATCACCCCGGTGCCGAAGCCGATCAGGTTGTCGAGTTGCGCGTCGGTGGTGATCCATCCCGAACAGGCCACGATAATCAGCACGCAATAAATAATCTGATACGGCAGCACGAACCGTTTTCCCATCATGAAAACGACCCCCTGTTCTCCGTAATACGACCAGGAAATCATGGTGGAGATCGCGAACAACCACGCCGCGATCGGCACCAGAAAACCGCCCAGTCCCGGGAGCACCCGGTCAAACGCGTAACTGGTCAGCATCGCTCCGGGGTATTCCCGGAACAGGCCCGGCTGGTGCAAAACCGGGGTCTCGGCACTGGCCAGGGTTTCCCAGGTTAGAACCAGTTCGTCATTTTCATCGAGATCGATTTGGCCGCGCAGGCGGTGCAGGGCCGAGCCGTCCCCTTCGCCAATCCGCAGCACCGCAAACACATGTTCGCCCGGACGCCAGTCTCCGGTGATGCGGGCCTCCTCGCGGGTTTTTCTCGGCGCGGGCGTTGTTTCCAGGGACCATTCCCCGGGAGCGACCGCCACCGGTTCGGTTCCTTCGGCGAAGACCGCCTCCGCGCTTCGGTTCCAGGCTCCGCTGGCCAGGATGACGAAGGCGGTCAGGGTGCACACGACGATGGTGTCGATAAACGGTTCCAAGCCGGCGATGACCCCTTCCCGAACAGGTTCCTTGGTTTTGGCGGCGGAGTGGGCGATCGGGGCCGAGCCCTGGCCGGCCTCGTTGGAGAAAAAGGCCCGTTTCATTCCGAACATGAAAGCCATCGCCACCGTGCCGCCCAAAAAGGCGCCCTGGGCCTCGGTCGGACTGAAGGCGGAGACGACGATCAGTTTCATGACCCCGGGCAGCTCGTCGGCCCGCATGACCAAAACGTAGGTGGCCGCCACCAGGTAGAGCAGGCACATGACCGGCACCAACCGACCGGCGACCGAGCCGATCCGTTTAATGCCCCCGATGATGACCAGGCCGACCAAAATCGCCAGCACGATGCCGGTCGCCTGCGCGGGAATGCCGAAATAATTTTCGGTCAGCAAGCCGACGTTCCAAGCTTGGAACATGTTGCCGCCGGTGATCGTTGAAATGAGAAGCGTCGCGCAAAAAATCATGGCGATCACCATGCCCACGCCGGCCAGGGAGGGGTGTCTTTTGGCGAGGCCGCGGCTGACCACCCACATCGGGCCGCCGTGCGGATTGTCCGGTTCGTCCACGTTCCGGTAAATCATCGCGAGCGTGACCTCGGTCGTTTTCAAGGCCATGCCGACGATGCCGATCATCCACATCCAGAAAACCGCGCCCGGTCCGCCGAGGGCGATGGCGAGGGCGACCCCGCCGATGTTGCCCAAGCCGACCGTGGCCGACAGCGCCGCCGACAATGCCTGAAAGTGGCTGATGGCGCCGGGATCGCCTTTGTGATCGTATTTTCCGCGCACGGCGGCGACCCCGTGGGTCAGGGCGCGGTATTGGGAAAATCCGCTCCAGATGGTGAACAGGATGCCCACGCCCATCAGGATGAACAAAACCGCGTCGTGCCAAAGAATGGCGTTGGCGCGGGAGAGAAAAACATCGAAAGCATTCATGGTTAGGGAAGTTGATTTGCGGTGTTAGTTGGGAGAGTTTGCGGCCAGCGCTTCTTCAAGCAAGGCCCAATACACGGCCAGGCCGGTGGCGATTAAATCATCCGGATAATCATAATATTCGTTGTGAAGTTGGGGCAGGCTCTCGCCGGACCCGAGTCCAAAAAGCGCCCCGGGAAACGTTTGCAGAAAGAGGCCGAAATCCTCCGACCAGCGGAACGGTTCCGGTGCCTCCGCGAGCGGCAACCCCGCCCGCCGGGCGGCTTGGCGCACCATTGCCCCCGCCTCCCCGTGGTTGGCGGTGGCGGCGAATTCCTCGTGCCAGGAAATCCCGGCTTCCACGCCGTGGCGGGCGGCGGTTTCGGCGGCGGCTTCCTCCGCCCGCTGTTTGAGGGCGTCGAGTTTTTCCTGGCGGTTGGCCCGCAGCACGGCGGCCACGCAACCGGATGACGGGGCCACCCCGAAATCGACCTTGCGGGCCATTTCGCCCACCGTGGCTTGGGTGACGGTGGCCAGGGTCAGGTCGCCGGGGGGAGCGGCCGGGTCGCCGAGTGTGCCGAGTCGTTCGATCAATTCCGCGACCGCGGGAGCGGGGGACCGCCCGTGTTCGGGATAACTGGAGTGGCTGCCGCTGCCGTGAAAACGAACCAGCAGCCCGACCGAGGCGCTGGCGAAAACTCCGTCGCGGACGATCACCTGGCCAAGCGGATGGCGGGGGAGGTTGTGGAAGGCGAACATCCAATCCGGTTGCAAGTCCCGCAAACGCCGGTCGGCCAGCATCGCGCGGGCGCCTTCGCCCGATTCCTCGGCCGGTTGAAACAGGAGGACCGCCTTGCCCCGCGGCAGGCCCCGGCGGCGGATCAGGCCCGCCAATCCGGCCACGGTGGCCGCATGGCCGTCATGCCCGCATTTGTGGGAAACACCCGGGTTGGTGGAGCGGTGAGGAATATCGTTGGGTTCCTCAATCGGCAGCGCGTCCAGCTCGCACCGAACCGCGACGCTCGGACCGGGGCGACCGCTGTCGAAAACCGCCAGCAGGCCGTGGCCGCCGACGCCGGTGTGGAGTTCGTCGGGACGGTGGCGTTCCAGAAAAGCTTGCACCCGCCGGGCGGTTTCGGTTTCCCGGCCGGACAATTCCGGATGGGCGTGCAGCTCGTGGCGCAACCGGATCAGGTCCCGCAATTCCTCCGACTCCATCATGCGAGACTGGCAAACGCCTGCTGCAAATCCCCGATCAAATCCCCGGCATCCTCAATCCCGGCGGAGTAGCGGATCAACCCCTCGGGAATGCCCATGCGCGCCCGTTCCTCGGGGGTGCACTCCACATGGCTGGTGGTGCGGGATGGACCCACCGTGGTTTCGACCGCGCCAAGGTTGGCCGCCCGGTTGGCGTACTGCAATTTTGGTAGAAAATCGCGCACCGTTTCGACCCCGCCTTTGACCGCGAAACTCAGCACCCCGCCAAACCCGCGCATCTGTTCCTTGGCGATGTCGTGCCCCTGATGCCCGGGCAAGCCGGGGTAATGGACCGCTTCCACCCTGTCCTCGGTTTGCAGATACTCCGCGATCTTTTGGGCGTTGGCGTTCTGCCGCTCGATGCGGAGGTGCAGGGTTTTCATCCCCCTCAGGATCAGGTAGGCGTCCATTGGCCCCATGGTGGCGCCGTTGATTTCGCGGTAGTGGTAAACCTGTTCGATCCAATCCTTGCGGCCGACCAGCAGACCGCCGAGCGCGTCGGCATGACCGCCGAGGAATTTGGTGGCGCTGTGCAAAACCAGGTCGGCGCCGAGTTGAAGGGGATTTTGGTTCACCGGGGTGGCGAAGGTATTGTCCACCACGGTCAGGGCGCCGACTTTTTTCGCCGCCGCCGCCAGCCGGCGGATATCGACGATTTTGACCGTCGGGTTGGTGGGGGTTTCCAGATAAACGACTTTGCACCCCTTGGCGATGGCCGCCTCCATGGCTTCGTGATCGCCGGTTTCGCAGAGCACCACGTTGATGTTCAACTGGGGCAGGAATTCGAGGAAAATTTTATTGGTGCCGCCGTAGGTGTCTTTGATGGAAACCACGGTGTCGCCGGGCCGCAAAAAGGTGGCGAGGGTGTTGCTGATGGCGGCCATGCCGGTGGAAAACGAAGTGGCCGCGCCGGCCCCCTCCATCAGGCGGATTTTTTCCTCCAGGGCCTGGACCGTCGGGTTGGTGTTGCGGCCGTAGATGTGGCCCGGGCGCTTGCCGATGGCCACCTCATACCATTCATCCATGTCGTCGTAACCGTAGGCCACGCTGTGAACCACTGGAACTTGGGTGGCGCCGAAGGCGAGGTAATCCCGCTCTCCGGCCCAGACCGCTTGTGTGGAAATGTTGGGTTCGTTTTTCATATTGGAAAGGACGTTATCGGACGGATTCCCCGCAAAATGCAAGACCGCCATGGCAAAAAACGAAACCGGGCACGCAAGGAAAAGCTTCTTTGGCAAACGTTCCGTCACGACCGAAACCGCCTTGCCCCTGGCCACCTATTTCGGCACCTCGCCGGGGCTTTGGCTCAACCCGCAAAAAAATTCCACGATCTTCGTCCGGCTGAACGCGAAAGAAAGCACCGGATCCAGAAAGAAGTGAAGCTGCTCAAATCGGCATGAGGGGTTTATTTCCCCCCAAGGTTGCTTTTGCCGGCGGGGCGTTTCAGAAACGGTCCGTCATGTTGCAATTTCCTTTTATGGGTTTTCCGGTGCGGGTGCATTGGACCTTTTGGTTGCTCTCCTTTTTTATCGGGGGCGGGTTTTACGCGCGTTCGCCCGAGGCTTACGGCAATGTCCTGATCGCGATGGCGATAATTTTTGTCTCTATCCTGGTTCACGAACTCGGACACGCGCTCGCGGGCAGGCGGTTCGGGGCGCGGCCCGAAATCGAGCTGATGGCTTTTGGCGGGTTGTGCTCGCTTCCGGGCGCGGCGTTCAACCGCGGCCAAAGCATTTTGGTCAGTTTTGCCGGACCGGCGGCGGGATTTCTGCTGGCTTTGGTTTTCGTTTTTCTGGCTTTCGCCCTCGACACCGGTGATCCGGTGGTGAGGCACGCGGTTTGGATCGGGTTGTTTGTGAATATTGTCTGGAATGTCCTGAACCTGCTGCCGATTTTGCCATTGGACGGAGGGCAGATTTTCCGCGACCTGGCCGGGCCCAAGCGTTTTGAACTGGTGCGCTGGACGGGCGCGGCCACCGCCGGCCTTCTGGCCGTTTTCGCCCTCGCCAATCAATTTTTCATCGGAGCGGCCATCGCCGGCGCGCTGGCGTATTTCAATTTTCAAGGGTCAACCCGGGTCGGCGGCGGCTGGACTAAACCGGGCTCCAACCCGTGAGCGGCAATCCCACTCCGATTCGCCCGAAACGTTAGCGACTCGGGGATTGTCAGCAGAGGATACGGTCTGCCTTGACAGGTTTACAACGGATCGGCAAGTTGGCATCGCTCTGGGCAATCCCCATTGGAAACCCACAATTCCAACCCTTGGCCAACGAACCTTTTGTGATGAATCGATTGAACTTAGCAAACCCGCCCTTCCGCCGCACATCGGGATTCACCCAGATTGAATGGATGGTGGCATCCTCCCTTTTTGCCGTTTTGTTCGCCATGACCGCTCCGTTGTTCGAATCGGTGCGGGAAAACGCCCGCGCCGCCCAGTGTCGAAACAACATGCGTTCGATCGCCTTCGCGGTGCTGGATTACGAAAACGAGCACGGGATCCTCCCCGGACCGGTTTTCCGGAGGGTGCGCACTCCTGTTGGCGAGCCGCATCCGTCAGAATTGAATTGGAATATGGATGAATACTTCGGCCCCAATGCTCCGGTTTGGAATTGTCCGACGAATGCGCGGACCCTGGATGCGAAGGTCAACCCCGGCCGGGTGATGTTTCTTTTGTTAAATCTGCGGGAAACGAGTCCATCCAATTGGTTTGGATACGTAAGAACACAACCGAGGGCTCCCGTTGCCATAAGTGACATAATCAGGCATTCGCCATTGCCTCCCGGCAACATGATTCGGGATCTGAGGAATATATGGATGATAGCGGACGCGGACGGATGGAATTATGACGCGTTGAGTATTTCCGGCGGTGGTTCTTTGGGGCCAGACACCTTTCCGATTGATTCAAACGCCGGTCCGGTCCATCGCGGAGGGCGCAATTACGTGTTTTTTGACGGACACGCCGAGTTGCTTATGCCCGTCGATTTTCCACCCTTTTCGGGAGTAATTAGAGATTGAATTTTATGATAAACCACAGTGCGCGGTTTGTTCCCATGCTCCATTTGCATTCAACTTTTGTTACCAGTTTGGGAAACCCTCAATTCCAACCCTTGGCCAACGAACCTTGTGATGAATCGATTTAACCTAACAAACCCGCCCTTCCGCCGCACATCGGGATTCACCCAGATTGAATGGATGGTGGCTTGCTCCCTTTTTGCCGTTTTGTTCGCCATGACCGCTCCGCTTTTCGAATCGGTGCGGGAAAACGCCCGCGCCGCCCAGTGTCGAAACAACATGCGTTCGATCGCCTTCGCGGTGTTGGATTACGAAAACGAGCACGGGAGCTTGCCCGGACCAATCTTTCGCGCCGTGCGCCGCCCGTGGGTGGAGAATCCGGGGGTGAGTGCTTTTCTGGAAGATTACTTTCAAGCCACCCCCGGCAATCCGTCGCCCTTCGTTTGTCCTTCGAATGAAACTTCCCTGGCTTATGAATCCGCGGCGGTTTTTCAGCTAAACAACCGACAGTCCACCAATCCCAGGCGTTTTTTTGGTTATCCCGATACTGCCGATGAACCGTATTCCCTGAGCGAGATCGAAGCTGCCGGAAGAATCCCGCCCGGAAGTTTTGCGCGGAATTTGCGGGAAATCTGGATGATCTCTGAAACGGATTCCTCCAATTACCCCATGCCGGGAGAGGAACCTCAACCTCCGCCCCACGCGGGGGGCCGCCATTACGTTTTTTTCGACGGGAGCTTGGAGCACCGAACGCTTGATGACCTCCCTTTCTGAGACAATACGCTAACCTTTTTTGTAACACCCAACCGCGCCTTTGCCATTCCGATGAAACGATTCCAGCTGATTCTTTTCGCCGTTCTGCTCGCCTTAATTCCGACCGTTTCCCTTTTTCCCTCCGCCGAGTGGGAATGGCAGGGGACCCGGCCCACCGGCCACCATCTCCACGCGCTCGGAACCGACGGGGTGCGGCTTTACGCTGTCGGGGAGAGCGGCACTCTGTTGTCCAGCATGGACGGGTTTGCATGGAACGCGCGTCCGACTCCCGTTCTGGCAACCTTGCGGGCGGTGGCTAACGGCAACGGAACCACGGTGGCGGCGGGGGACGCGGGCACGATTATCAGCAGCGCCGACGGGGTAACCTGGGTCGAGCGGGATTCCGGCACCGGGGCCGACTTGCGCGGGGTCGCGCACGGCGCGGGCATGTTTGTGGCGGTGGGGGAAAACTCGACCCTCCTGACCAGCCCCAACGGGCGGGATTGGGCCACGGCAGCCGCAGCGGCCGCCAACCGGGAATTTCGGGAAATCGCTTTTGGAAACGGACGCTTTCTGGTTCTCGACCAGGGCAATCTCGTCCATGTCAGCACTGATGGCATCGAATGGGCCGTCCACTCGGGGCCCAACGCAATCTCATTGCATAACTTGGTTTTTGCAGGGGGCGTTTTTGTCGTTGGTGGCGGCTTCCCCGTCCATGTAAGCGTGGATGGCATAACCTGGGAGCGGGGCACCAACGTCCCAAATTTCGCGGCCATTGTCCACGACCACACAACTGGAAATTTTTTGGGAATTCCGCCGACAGGAAGCATCCTTCGGAATCACCAGTCCCGGCTTTTGGATTTTGGCTGGACTCCCTACATTTCCCGGCCCAATACCCATGCTCCGCGGGCTTTTTTCGTCTCGGGCAGGCGCATGGTAGTGGTCGGAGATTACGGATTAATCCAAAATATTCGCGTTCCCGACGGGCAATTGCCGAGGGACCCTGTGCAGCCGCAACACAATTTTGATTTTTCAGACAACATGACCCCGCTCACGTGGACGGTGCGGGGCATTGGATTCGACAGCGGCAGACTGGCCTTGGCCGGTGACGGCGGCAAAATCCTGCTCTCGGACGACGGGCGGAAGTGGTCTGAGCCCCCAACCGGCACTGATAACACCTTGCGGGCGCTGGATGTCCGGGAAAACCACTGGGTGGCGGTGGGAGACTCGGGAACCATTGTGGAAAGCCCCAACGGCATGCACTGGTCTACCGTTGCCTCATCCACCGATCAAGACTTGCGCGGAGTGGCCGCCGGGCCGAATGGGTGGGTGGCGGCGGGCCGCAACGGCGCGTTACTTGTGCGCGATGCCCAAGGGACTTGGTCCGCGCAGGCAACCGGTGTCTCCGCCGACTGGAACGGCGTGGCCCAGGGCGGCGGTCGGTTCGTGGCGGTGGGGAACGGCGGCGCGGTGATCACCCAATCCGGCGGTGGCGGTTGGGAGGCGGGCGATTTCGGAACGTCCGCCGACTTGCTGGCGGTGGGTTTTGGTAACGGTCGTTTTGTCGCGGCGGG
>PXDN01000140.1 GCA_003566375.1 Opitutia bacterium | reverse complement strand
TGGCGCGTGGACGACGTCTCCCTCCACCAAGACGCGGTCGCGGGGTTGCCGCCCGTGTTGCTTAAACCCGCGGGTGCCGAGCCGGGCCCAGTGACAGGAGTCATGGTCGAACTGGAGGCGGAAGCCACCTCGTTCTCCGGGGATGGATATCTTGAATACAATTGGACGGCGGAAGGAGATGCTGGCTCGCCTCCCGTGGAAATCGCCACCCCAAACTCACCTGAGACCATGGCGCTTTTTTCAGGAGCGGGAGAGTATCTGTTTACCGTGACGGTGAAAAATGCCGAGGGATTATCGGTTCAGAGCGAAGTTGCGGTGAGCGTGGCGGAGACGCCGACCGCCATGGAGGTAACGCCACTCGACGCCCGCGTGCCGACCGGGGAAACGGTGGCCTTTATCGCCACGGTTCGGGATCAATTCGGCAACCTCATACCCTCGGCCCAGCCGGTTTTTTCCGCCGGGGGAGGTGGCACCGTGGACGCCTCCGGAATTTTTTTGGCGGAAACCGCGGGCGGCCCGTTTCCCATATCGGCGGAGTGGAAAGGATTGACCGAAACCGTTTGGGTGGAAGTCCCGGCCACGACTTTCGATCAGTGGGTCACCCTTTATTTCACGCCGGGTGAAATCGAAGCCGGGATGGCTGCGGAAACCGCCGACCCGGACCGAGACGGGGTGAAAAACCTGATGGAATACGCGTTGGGAACGGACCCGCGTGTTCCCGGCGTGGCCTCCCTGGTCATGACGCGCGGGGAGAACGGCGTGGTGTTGGTTTTTCAACGACCCGCCGGCTTGTCCGACCTGAATTACCGGGTGGAGGTCTCAACCGACCTGCAAACGTGGAGCGAAGTGGAAGAGCCGGTGGTGACGGGCGGGCATCCGGAGACCGTGCGGGCGGAAGTTCCCTGGAGCGGTGCGGAAACCCCGGCCCTCTTTCTGCGCCTGCGGGTGGAGAGGGTGCCGGGAAATTGATTATCCGGCGGATCAAAGGGAATCGAGATCGACCAGAATTTCGCGGGGGCTCGCGCCGTTTTCCGGGCCGACGATGCCGCGTTGTTCCATCAGTTCCATGATGCGGGCGGCGCGGTTGTAGCCGATGCGCAGTTTCCGCTGGAGCATCGAGGTGGAGGCCCGCTTGGTGTTTCGCAGAACGTCGAGAGCGTCTTGGAACAATTCCTCGTCCTCCTCGTTGGCGTCGCCGAATCCCCCGTCGTCCCCGTCTTCTCCCCCGGAATCGATTTGTCGTTGCACGTCCTCGGCGAATCGGGGTGGTCCGTTGACCTTGAGGAATTCCACAATGGAAGTGATCTCGTCGTCCGACACAAACGCCCCCTGGGAGCGGATCAAGCGGGCCGATCCGGGCGGGAGGAAAAGCATGTCGCCGCGCCCGATCAATTGTTCCGCGCCCATGCCGTCCAGAATCGTCCGGCTGTCCACCTTGGACGCAACCTTGAATGCGATGCGGGAGGGAAGGTTGGCTTTAATGACGCCGGTGATCACGTTCACCGAGGGTCGCTGGGTGGCGAGGATCAGGTGGATGCCGGCCGCCCGCGCGAGCTGGGCGAGGCGGGCGATGCCGGTTTCGATCTCGGCGGGCGCCACCATCATCAAGTCGGCCAACTCGTCGATGATGCAAACGATGTAGGGCAGGGATTTGGGGATTTCCAACTCCAAATCGCGGGGAACCTCCACGTCCGGGGCGATGGCTTCCCCGAGGTTGCCGTCCAGCTCATTCGGTTCGGTGCCCGCCGCTTCGGCTTCGGCGATCCGTTTTTCCTCTTCCTTGCGTTGGTATTCGTTAAAGCCGCCGATGTTGCGAACCCCGATGGTGGCGAAAATTTGGTAGCGCCGCTCCATTTCGTTAAGCAGCCATTTGAGGGCGCCGGGAACTTTTTTCGGCTCCGTGACCACCGGGATCAGCATGTGGGGAAGGTCGTTGAAGACTTTCATTTCCACAATTTTCGGGTCCACCATGATGAACCGCAATTTATCCGGGGAGTAACGGTAGAGAAGGGAGGCGATGACGCTGTTGATGCAGACCGTTTTTCCCGAACCGGTGGACCCGGCGATCAGCAGGTGGGGCATTTTGGTCAAATCGGCCACCAAAGGCTGGCCGCTCACGTCTTTGCCGAGGGCGACGGGAATGTCGGCCCGCGAATTCACCCAGGCCTCCGACTCGATGATTTCCCGCAGGCTGACCGGCAGTGGCTGGCGGTTGGGCACCTCGACGCCCACGCACCCTTTGCCCGGAACCGGGGCGATGATGCGCACGGCCATGGCTTTCAGGCCCATGGCGATGTCGTTTTCCAATCCCTGAATTTTGGATACCTTGGTGCCGGGGGCGGGCAGGATGTCGTAGCGGGTGATGACCGGGCCGACATGAATTTCGTCCACGCGGGCCTCGACCCCAAACGTGTTCAAGGTGTGGATCAGCAGCTTCGCGGTCTCTTCCTGGTCCTCGCGTTCGGAGGCGACGGGTGCGTCGGGACGGGCCAGCAGATCATTTTGCGGAAACTTGTATTTCCCCTGGCGAACCGGCGGAGCGGACGACGCCTTTTTCAGGACCTCGCTTTTAATGATGCGGGGTTTGTAATCCGCGGTTTCAGCGGATGGCGGTGTCTCTTCCCCGCCTTGGCGGGAGCGCGGGAGGCGCGTGACCGGTTGGGGTTTGGGTTTCGGCTTGGCGGGCGGGGGAGGAATGGAGGAGAGATCCGGTTTGGGCGTTTCCGGTTCGCTTTCTCCGTCCCCGGGATCGGGCAGGGCGATTTGCACCTCGTCCTGAATGGTGGGCCCGAAAAACGAAAACCGTTTTTTTGGTTGGGGAGCGACCTCTTTGGCGGCAGGAGTGATGTCCGTTTCAGCGGACTCCTTTTCGGCTTTGCCCCGTTCCTTTTCCTCCCGCAGGCGTTGGGCTTCCTCTGCTTTGAGTTCCCTTGCCTTGGCTTGCTCCTCCTTGCGCAGCTCCCGCTCTTTGAGTTTCTCCTCCCGGCGCGCGGCTTTCCGCTCGGCGCGCAATTTGCGGCGCTCGGCGGATTTTTTCATCCAGTCGTCCACCGTTTTGCCGAGATCGCCGGTGACCAGCAGCAGGACGCCGAGCAGGAGCAGGAGCGCCAGCACCAGGGCGGAACCGAAAATCCCCACCGCGTCGCGAAGGAGCCGGTTAAAGAGAACGTCGCCCACCACGCCGCCGGGTCCGTGAAAAAACAGCTCCCGGTTCGTAAACACCGTTTGCTGCATGCCGAGAATGGCCGATGTCGAAATGACGCAAAGTGTCATGGCCGTCAGCTTGACCGGCCCGAGGCGGCGCGGGCAGCGGAAGAGCAGGAAACTGATGTAAAAGAGGATGGCGGGCAGAAACCAGGAGGCCGCGCCGAGCCCGGCGATCGACCACCAGCCGATTTCCACGCCAAACAGGCCGACCATGTTGGAGGTTTCCGGATCGGTGTTGTGGCGGCTGCTTTGGTTGGGATGAAAGTCGGCGAGGGAAACCAGGACCATCAAGGCAAACACGAAAAATATCGCCGCCCAAATCGGACGGCTGCCGCCGCGCGGCTTTTCAAATGTGGGACGCCCCCAGTTGCTTTGCGGAGCGGATGGACTGGCTTTGGATTTCGCCATGAAGTGGTGAATACACCCTTTTGCGAATTGACCGGATTGCCAAGAGGAATTTTTGTTCGGAGATGATTCCAACCCTCATCTTTGATCCAATCTACCAAGAACGAGTTTGGGGCGGGCGGGTTTTGGAGGACTTCCCGGGACGCCGGCTGCCGCCGGAAGTTCCGGTGGGGGAGAGTTGGGATGTGGTGGACCGACCGGAGGCCGTTTCCGTGGTCGCGGAAGGGCCGTGGCGGGGCAAAACCTTGCGCGAGTTGCTGGAGGCGGACCCCTTCGCCCTGATGGGGCCGGGCTGGACGCCGGAGCGGCGGTTCCCGATTTTGGTGAAATGGCTGGATTGCGCCGAGCGCCTGAGTCTCCAGGTCCATCCCCCGGCCGGGGCGGCTGCCGAACTGGGCGGGGAGCCCAAAACCGAAAACTGGTTCATCGCGGCGGCCCGGCCCGGCGCCGGCTTGTTGGTTGGGCTCAAAAAGGGAGTGACGGAGGAGGGGTTTCGCGCCGCTTTGGAACAGAACCGCCTGGAGGCGTGCGCGCACCGGTTCCCGGTGGAGCCGGGTCAATCAATCCTGGTCCGCAGCGGTCAAATCCACGCCATTGACGGGGGCAACCTGATTTTGGAGATTCAGCAAAACTCCGACACCACCTACCGGGTTTATGACTGGGGACGGGTCGGGTTGGACGGAAAACCGCGAACGCTCCATGTGGAAGAATCCTTGGCCTCGATAGATTTTTCCGATTTCGAACCGGAACCCCTGCCCGCGGTTTCCGGAGACCGGCGTTTGGCGGAATGTCCCGAGTTTGTCATCGACCAGCGGGAGTGGAACGCTGGACAAACCGTCGCCTGGCCGCCTAACGAACAACCGCGGCTGCTGCATCTGGTCCACGGTCGGTTGCGGTCGGTTGGAGAGGGACCCGACTTGGAGGCGGGGCGCACCGCGCTGATTCCTTATGCGGCCAAGACTTCCTGGGTGGTTGAAGAAGCGGCCCGCGCGCTCGTGACCGAAGCTTTCGCCGGTTGATGGGAATACCCGGTCGCGGCTGCATTTCGTTAACCGCCGCAAAAGGTGGATGGCCGGGGGGATTTGCTCAGCCCATGAACATGGAGGCGAAGACGCGCACCACCGGAGTGAGAAACCGGGGTTCGTCCCCGTGTTCGGCCCAATGAACCAATCGGATGCAACAGGCCATGATGCACACGGCTGGTATAAACAACCGGTTGAAGGCGGAGGAATTCCGGGCAAAACAGAGCAACGCCAAAATGAGCAGGACAAAGAAAGCGCCATTCTCCGCTATTTGCAGCGGAGTCATCCTAGCAAGATTGGTAAGGAATTGGTCTATCATGGCGTTTTATTACTGACAAGACCCTACACCCAATAACCCCGATTCCGCCAGTGTTTCCTGAGTCAAAAACTTTTAAAAAAATCACGACAAAGTATGACTCGTTTCATGATCAACCGATTGATGGACAGGGGAAAGCATTGCGGATGAGGGCGCATTCTTCGATCATAGAGCAAAGGCTCAATGCGTTTCGTGGCATCCGGCCTTTGCCGGATGAGTGCGGGATCATCGAGCAAAGGCTCGATGCCACCGGGGGCGTCCGGCCTTGCCGGATGCCCCCGACATCCCCGGCTTTCAGTATCCCCCGGCCGGGGCAAGCCAATCCAGCACGGCGTCGAATATCGCCCGCTCCATGGCGTGCAATTCCGCCTCCGCCTGGCCGGGAGACGCCCCGCTGGAGAGATATAGCACGCCGGTGCCGCCCGTTTTTTGAAAATACATTTTGGCCAGCATGCCGTAGGCGCGTCCGCCGTGGCCGATCCACATTTCGCCGGGCCGCACGTTGACGGTGCGCTGAAAACAAAGTCCCCGCCCTCGATAGGCGGGGCCCTCCCGTCCGTTGCCCCAGTGCTCGGCCAGCATCAAATCCATGGTGGCCGGTTGGAGAACGCGGACGGCTTCGGGATCTCCGCGCTCGATAAACATGCGCATCCACCGCCCGACCTCCGCCGCGCTGGCCCGCAAACCGCCCTGCGGCCCGAAGACAATCGCGTTGTGACCCGGTTGGTAACCCGGTCCGGCGGGCTCCGGTGGCCGGTTCCCGCCGTGGTTGTCAAATGCCGCCTCGGGGTTTTCTCCCCCGGTTCGGTAAAGGACGGCCAGTTGGTCCATGTCGTCCAGGTCGGCCGCATTGAAGCTTCCGCCAATGCCGAGGGGCGTCAGTATGTTGTCCCGGCAATACACGTCGAAACGTTCCCCGCTGAAGAGTTCGACCAAGGTTCCGATGATCGCGTAATTCAAGTTGCTGTAAGCGTAAGCTTCGCCCGGGGGGTGATCGGCGAAGTTGGCGCCGTCGGCGTAATACGCTCCGTCGGCATGGAGGATGGCGCGGATCGGGGGAGCGTTTTCCCCGCCTTGATAGGAATCGCGCAAAAACCGGTTGTAGTTGGGGCCGTCGCGCAGGCCCGAGGTATGGGTGAGCAGGTGGCGAAAGGTGATCGGGCTTTCCGGATGGCGGGGATTCACCACGGGGAAGCCGAGGTGTTGGCTGATGGCATCATCCAACTGAAAGCGCTCTTTTTCCCAAAATTGCAGCAAGGCCGCGGCCGTGACGGTTTTGGAAATGGAGGCAATGCGGAGCCGGGTGTCCGGAGTCATCGGCAGCCCGCGTTCGGCGTCGGCCAACCCAAATCCGCCCTGCCACGCCACCTCGCCGTCCCGCACGGCCAGCACGCTCAGGCCGACGGCTTCGTGCCGTTGCCGGATTTCTTCCAGGGGCTCCTTCAAATCGACTCGTTTCTCCGCGCCAACCAAACAGGCCGGGGCCAGAAACAGGCAGGTCAACAAGGTGATGGACCGAAGGAGGCCGTAAGAAAGTGGAGCGGGAACATTCATGAGCAAGAAAACTCGACGGAATCCCCCAACTGTCAAGCGCGTCCAGTCCCGCCGCAAGGAGCGGCAGGCTTCAGCCGCCGAACGCCAAGAATTCGGCTTATGGCGAATTTCCGTCGCCGGGTTCGATGCGGTAGGCGAGGCGGTCGGCGGCTTCGACGCGGAGCGTGCGCAGCTCGCGCCCGTTGGGAAGGGAACGGGGCGAACTCCATTCCAGGGTTTTGGCTTCGCGCAGCCGCAGAGTGACGGGATGTTCGTTGCGGTGGAGAACCAGTTTTCCGTTGTCGGCCACCGGGGTTTCGCCGCGGTCGAGGACAAAGGGCAGATACTCGGTGAACTCGCCGGGATGCTCGACGATCACGGTGACGCCGCCGTCGTCGAAACCGACGATTTTGCGCCCGTTTTCGCCGAGGTCATAGTGGATGTGCAGGTTTCCATCGGGCAGGCCGCGCTTGCCGGGTTGCGACTTCCACGGTTCCGCCGCGCCGTCCACCCGGTATTCGGGAAACAGCGGGGAGGCTTCATGGACCCGGTTCATGCCGGCAGACTTGGTTCCCCAGGCGTCACTGTCGGAGGCGGTTTGGGATTGAAAAAACACCCCCGTGCGCGGACTCCAAAGCAACCCGAGTCCCAGGCGGGGCGCGCGGCGGGGCGCCACTTGCGGTCCGGCGTTGAAAACGGCGTAGTAGTTCGGCCGTCGGACATAGGTGTAAGCGAGCGGATTGCGGTCATCGACCCGCTGGTGGGCAAAGCGGTCGCGGGCGTTGACCGGATGGCGGGCGAGGGCCTCCCGCCGTTCATCGTCGGTCGGGTGCCATTGGTGGTGGCGGCGGTGCAGGAAAGCGTAGGGGCCGTAGGATTGAAAATCACGTATCCGCAATCCGGGCACATCCGGCCAGTTGGCGGCGACGTCCGCCCGGATGGCCGCCCGGCGTTTGGCGACTTCTTCGCGGGTCGGCGCGTATATACGCATCAGCGGAACCACCTCAGCCAGCGGCGTTTCCAGCCGGGTCAGGTGGGTGCGGGTTTGGCGGGTTTCGATGGCCCGGTTCAACAAAAACACGTCGAGATCCGGTTCCGGCGGGGCGTTCAAGGCCAGCCACTCAGCCCACTCGGCCTGTTCCTTGCGGAATGGTTCGGCCAGGCCGGTCTCCCGCGCGTGGTGCCAGGCCATGCCGAGATTGCTGTGGTGGGTGACAAAAGCGTAGCCCCAATCCGGGCCGTTGTGCTCGTAGAAGAAACCGGCCGGGCTGATGAAATGGCGTAACCCCTGGTCGAGGCGTTCCACCAGCAAATCCCGGATTTCCCCATCGCCGGGATCCTGTTCGAGGTGGGCGAGGGCCCCGGCCCAGACGTTGCCGTATTGGTTGCTGAACCGTTTGCCTTGTTCGAAATACGCTTCCCGGGTCAGGACGGTGTGGATGGCCTTGCGATTGGCCGCCTTGACCCGGTCGAGCAACCCGGGGGTGAGCGGCGGTCCGGATTCCAGCAGCAGCAGGGTTTCTCCCATGAACTTGGTGGCGAAGGCGGTGGCCGGCAGATTCCAGCGGTTGGGGCCGTATTCGCTGAAACGGCCGTCTTCGTTTTGCATCGACATCCAGAACTCCAGCGCCGCCTCCAGCCGGAGCCGCGTGGCGTCATCCCCGTGATACGGATTCCATGGGCGGTCGTTGGTGTAAAACCAGGCCAGCGACAAAATGTTTTCCATGACCCGCGCGTTGTAAGGCTCGTTGTCGCCGGGACGCCGCCAGACCGAAAGGTCGATGAATCCGCGGCGCGGCCCCTCTTCCCCGACCACGGCGTTGGCCAGCCGGTGAAAATGGGCCAGGTAATACGGCAGGGGAAAATTCGGCCCGGCCATGTCCGGCATGTCGAGTTCCTCATCGGTGAAGTCCCCGGGGGAGAGGGCGGAGAGGTCCGCCGGCTCGACCGGAGGCCAGTCGGCGGCGGAGGCGTGGTGGAGCGTGAGCACGGCCGCGAGGGAAAGGACGGGAAGGATCAAGCGCATCATGGCGAAAGGTAAACCGCCATTGAGGCGGCGCGCAAAGCTTTCCGGAGAGTGGTGCCGAGGAGGGGACTTGAACCCCTACGCCCGTGAAGGCACTAGAACCTGAATCTAGCGCGTCTGCCAATTCCGCCACCTCGGCATGGTTTGCGAAAAGAAAATGAATTAGAGCAAAGCGGTTCCGTCACGCAACCGGAAATTTCCGGTTTTCGGAAAAATCCCCATCTCAAGCAGTCATCTTTGCGTCATGGCGCCTTGAGCAAAGCGGGGGTGGGATTTTTT
>PXDN01000413.1 GCA_003566375.1 Opitutia bacterium | reverse complement strand
GGCTCATCGTTGGTGCCGTCATTGCGAAGATAATATACATACCCCCGCAGCGGGCCGCGGGTCCATTGGCCGTGATCGTTGTAGGCGTCGTCCCACCCGTATTCCCCCCAAAAACCGATGCCGACCAGCAGGTCGAGCACGCCGTTTCCATTGAAATCGGCGAACTTCCACTGGTTGGCGCGGATCCGCCCCTCTTCGGTATGAATCCGGTTGGCGGCGGGAGCCGGTATTTGCTCCGGGTCGAGAAATGTGCTGTTTTTGAAATCCGGATACACCCGGTTGGGGGACGTCACCATTGGTTCGCCATCCACGTAAGAGATATGGGCATTGTTCACCGCGTCACCGAGGCGCTTGGCCGGCAAAAAGACCGGCAGCCCGCGCTCCGGGTCGGTTTCCCCGCTGTTTTCGAAGAGATAAACGCCGCTGTAGGGAACATCGGTGCAAACCACCACCAGATCGATCAGTCCGTTGCCGTTGTAATCCATCGGCAACGGCCAGGCCCAGAGCCCGACCCCGAGGTCCACCAGCAAATCGGGATCGTTGTGCCGCAACGGCTGGAGTTTGTAGTCCCCGCGCGCTTCGTCGGCAGTCCACAAAAGAACGGCCAGGGCCAGGGAGAAACCGGTCAGGAATTTTTTTATCATAAAAACGTTCAACAAAAGGACTAGTGACTGGTAATTTTCCGGGTGTGATTCATTCTGCGGGTAAGCGGAAGTGGCTTCCAACACACCACGTCGGACCGGAGGGCCGCTTTGCCATGGAAACAAGAGAAGCCCCCGGCCCGACGGCTCAACCGCCCTCACCGCAACCCGGATCGCAGCCGCTTCCACTTCCACCAATAAACCAATTCGCTTTGGAAAATCGTGATGGCATTACCGCGGCAAAGCCCGGCGGGAACGCCGAACCAGGAAAGCGCCCCCGAGCGCGGCGATGCCGAAAACCAGAGCGTAAGTGGAAGGTTCGGGAATCGCCAGCGCTGCGATTTGTGGAGCGCTCAAGGCGTCATCATAAAAACGGATGTCATCGAACAGGCCGAGAAAACTCCAGTTGTTCGTCTCCCTCAGTACCGCGTCCCTACCGACAATAACTCCGTTGTCTCCTTGGGTAAACGGGTTGAAATTCGTGCCCCCATGAACATGGGCACCGTCGAGGTAGATATCGAAGTTATTGTCCGCGTCCCGGGTCAAGGCGAGATGGTGCCATGTGTCGCTTTGCAGGGTGGCAATGGTCAGGGAATTAGATCCGTTGTTCCACCCCCCGTGGTGAAAGAGACTCAAATTGAATTGGCCGGTTTCGGCATTGAGGTTTTGAGCGTGAACGCTCCAACGGTTTGCCTGTCCCTGATTGGCACCGATAATGTGGAACTGGCTGTGGAGACCGTCGATGGAGGCGCTCCCGTCGCGCTGAAACCAGAGGGCGATGGTGAACGGGTCGGATTCCGGAGCGACCGGCCCGAGTTCAATATGGGAATCCTTGAAGGCCGTGCCGATCGCTCCGGTGGAACCATTCAATGCCGCTCCGGCAGAAGCCGTCCCGTAAAAGGGTGCGGGATCGTCCACACTGGTTCCTTTTACAAACAAGCCCGCCTGACCGCCGGGAACTTGGTTTGTCAAAGAAGCCGAAACCACCCGGTCGCCCTGAGGTTCGTGGCCGGGATTGAGCGTCGGAATTTGCTCGTTGAGCAACCAGTGCTGGGTGAGTGTCGCGGCACCGAGCTGGGAAACGGGCGGCAACGCGAAAACGGTCAACGCGAGAAGGGTCGGGATTTTATTAGTCATGGCAGGGAGTTTGGTTGTTAGTAGTTGGCGAACCAGTGGCGCTGTAGCAGGCCACCGCCGCTGAGAGAAATGGAGTCAACATGACCGTCAACAAAGACGAAATTCGCGCGTTCATTGTGCCGGTAGCGGGGAATCGAAACCGTAAGGCCATCCACGTTCAGGGGATTGGCCGTGACCGGCAGGTCGGCCATGCGGGGATTGCCCTGCCCTTCCGGCAGTCCGTAAAAACCACTGTTGGCGTCCCCATTGGTGCGCTGGCTGGAGTCGCCAAACAGCACGACCTCCGTGGGCCGCATCACCTGCTCGGAGCGAACGGGTGGTTGGTTGTTTTGCCGGACCATCACGTTGTGATTGGCCGAGTAGGTCATGGCGGCCATGGTTTCCGCGCGCCCTTCCGAATCCGGTGTAGTGCGGTGCGGAATGGTCCGCGAGGGGCACTCGTGAACGGCGCTGCGGGTGCGGCGGGCCTGCTGGGAATCCAAAACCATTCCCTCGGTGTAGGGAATCAGGTAAGTCGGCCACCATCCGCCGGGAATGCCAGGGGGCGGCTGCGACCATGGCAAGTGCCCGTGGTCGGCTTCCCATAAAAACGCGGCCAGGGCGAGTTGCCGTAAATTGGTTTTGCAAGTGGCGTCACGGGCCGATTCCCGCGCGTTGCCCAAAACCGGTATCAAGATGGCGGATAAAATGCCGATGATGGCAATCACCGTAAGCAATTCAATCAGGGTGAATCCGCGGGCATTTGTCGTTTTCATGGTTTGGTTCCTTTTCGTTTCCGTTGCTCAAGAGCCTGCCAGGATCAGCCGGACGCGCAGAAAGCCTCCCGGAAGTCCGCCGGGCAAGCCGGTTGCCCGCACGGTCACCCGTTCGACATCCCCCCGGTCATCGACGCCGGTTTCCTGTGTGTTCGCCGGTTCCCAGTC
Source organism: Opitutia bacterium (assembly GCA_003566375.1). GTDB lineage: Bacteria > Verrucomicrobiota > Verrucomicrobiia > Opitutales > T3Sed10-336 > T3Sed10-336. The sequence continues at coordinate 6,094 of PXDN01000413.1, read as the reverse complement.
AGTCAGGTTGGTCGAGAATTCAATGATGTAGGTGACGTCCGCGCCGTTCTTCAAACGGTTGAACGAGAGCGTGAGCCCTTCGGCATCCGCAACCAGTTCCGGCAATTCCTCCATCGGAGCCGGAACTTTCGGGTTCAAACCGAAGGCGTATTTCACCAAGTTGGGCAACCCGTCGCCCCCCGCCGAGGCAAACGGGCCGCTCACGGCCTCGTTGGCCGCTTCTTCGGGAGTGAATTGGAGCGCGACCCAATCAGCATAACCCTCGAAATCCACCGGCCCGGCCATGACCCCTTCCCACGCGCCGGCTTCGCCGCCGAGGATGACGTAAACATTGCCGTCGGTTCCCAAGTAGTGGCGTCCCAATGACAAATCCCCTCCGGTGGCGGGAGAGTCCGGACTGTCGGTAAAACGCCAAGCCCAACCGCCGGCCAAGACCGTTCCGGAACGCGCGTCGAACACCGCCAGGATGTCCTGCGCCGTCCCCTCCATGGAAAGCGGTTGACCGGTCCTGCCCAAGCCGCCGGTCACCCCCACTTGGCCGGGTGTCAGCGCCCGGTGCCAGACGCCGACATCATCGATCGATCCGTCAAAGGGGAATCCTCCCGTCGGTTGCCCCCGCCGCCCGATCGCCCAATCGAAACCGTGCTGCACCGCTACCGAGGATACCCCGGCGGCTTCGGCCACGCCGTTGACCCATAGCGTTATGTTTTCACCAACCCGGGTGACCCCGATGTGGTGCCAGCCCCCGTCGGTCACCACCGTGGAGCTTGCCAAACTCAAATTGGGCGGTCCTCCGAGGAAGTATCTCGCCGTTCCGCTCAGCACATGCAGCGAAGAACGCCCGACTCCCCCCTGGTTGTTGGAAAAAACATGACCCTGCGTGGAATGGGGATTGTCCGTTTTCACCCAGGCGAAAACACTGAAATCCCCGGTTTCCGGCACCCAGTCGTTGGAGCGGGTGTTGACATGGGCCTCTTCACTGAACGCGTAGGCTCCGTCCACAATCCCGTCCTGGCCGATCAGGGCATCGGCGGTGCGTTCCCCGTGGACGTTGGCGCCGGGAGCCGAATTGAACGCTTCCAGGCTGCCGGTGTCGGTTTCGTCCAATTTCCAATGACCGACCAGCGCCGGGCCGTCGAGAATCCTCAAGCGGGCTTGGCGGGTGGGGACGGAAAAATCACCTCCCGCCTCGCTGATCACGCAGAAGTAAAGTCCCCTGTCCGCCAACCCCGCGTTGGCAATGACCAAGACAGGCCCGTTTTGACCGGATAGTTCCACCGGGGAGACTCCGCTTCCGGCTTGGAAAAACCATTGGTAATCCACGGGGCCGTCCGCCGTCACCCCCACGGCGAATTCCGCCGCCTCGCCTTGGTTCACCAACTGATCCTCCGGTTCGTGGGTGATGGTGATTTCAAAAACACCCTCTTCCAACAATCTGAGCACCTGCGTGGCGGAGAGGGCGCCGTCATAAAACCGCACGTCGTCATACGTCCCCGGGAAATACCGGGGAAAATCGGATTCTGAGAGATGGGGATCGTTGCCGAGGAAAACGCCTCCCGGGGCGTTGGTCAGCGGGATGGAACGCACCGAGGAATGAATCTCGCCGCCGTCCAGATAGATTTTGAAATTGTCGAGCAAATCCCGGGTCAAGGCGACGTGATACCAGCGGTCGCTTTCCATTTCGCTGTCCAAAACCACCGTCGAGGCCCCGTGTTGCCAAAGGTCCAACAGGAACGTGCCGGTGGCGTCGTTGCCATTGCGCACCCGAAAGCCCCAGCGGTTGTCCTGGGATCCGCCGGCATTGCTTTGCATGAGGTGCACCTCGCCCGCGGCAAAGGGACGCCCCGGTGTTCGTTTGAACCAAAATGCCATGGTGTAGGCGTTGGATTCCGGAGCGACTTGGCCGAGGGCGATGTAACCTTCCCGGAAATCGAGCCCAATCGAACCGGTTGAATAGGGGGATGGTGAAGCCGCCGCATACACCGGCGCCGGCGCTTCGACACTTTGGCCTTTGATCAGCAGAGCCTCATGGCCGCCTTCCACCTGATTGACCAGGGAACCCTCGGTCTGCCGATCCTCGGCGGGGACGAAGCCAGGATTGAGTTCCGGCAGGTCTCCGGCCGTTTCGTCCAGCAGCCAATGGTGCAGAAGAGACACCGGCCGGTCGGTCATCAGAAGAGACGCGTTCCGGCTTTGGACCCAGAAATCCCCGTCTGTTTGGCTTACCCGGCAGAAATACAACCCTTCGTCGGAGAGGTCCGCGTTTTCGATTTGCAAAAGCGCCGACGTGGCGCCGTCGATCAACGTTCCGATGGAAACGGGCGTTTCCAAATAAAACCATTGGTAACTCACCGGTCCGGAAGACTCGGCCGTCACCGTAAATTCCACGGTGCCGCCGGTGGCCGTGAATTGATCCTCCGGTTCAACCGTGATGATGATCGGCGGATCGGTCACCAGCACCCCTCCCTCGGCCACCACGCCATCCCAAGCCCCGCCGCCGCCGCCCAGAACCACATAAACGTTGCCATCACCGCCAACGTAGTGCTTTCCCAGTGACAGTTCGGATCCATCCGCCGGCGCGGCAAAAGATGTGGTGAACCGCCAAGTCCAATCTCCCGTGATAACCGTTCCGCTTTGCGCCGCGTGCGCGGCCGCGATGGCGGCGGTCTCCTCCTCCATGGACAACGGTTGTCCGATGCGCCCGAGTCCCCCCTTGACGGCGACTTCCGCGGGGCTCAGCGCCCGGTGCCAGACGCCGACATCGTCCACCAGACCATCAAACGGAAAACCGCCCCCCGGTTGACCGCGCCGGCCGATGGACCAGTCCGCACCATGCGCCACCGGCGTGGAGGAAATCCCGTTGGCCTGGGCGACTCCGTTGACCCACAGGGTGAAATTATCCCCGGAACGGGTGACCCCGATGTGGTTCCATTCGCCATCCGTAACCACGGATGTTCCCGCAATGGAAAGATTCGGGGGACCGCCCAGAAAATATCGGGCCACCCCGTTCTCCACATGCAGGCTGGACCGTCCAAAATCGCCTTGATTGTTGGAAAAAACATGGCCCTGGGTGGAATGCGGGTTGTCGGTCTTGATCCAGGCGAAAACGCTGAAATCTCCCGTGGCGGGCACCCAGCCGTTATAACCGGTGTTCACGAAGGATCCGGAGGAATATCCGTGGGCACCCTTGATCAGGCCAAACTGGTTGATGCGGACTTCGGGCGTGCGCTCCCCGTGAATCCTCGCCCCGGGCGCCGAGTTGACCACTTCGAAAAGATCAGGATCCAACTCGTCCAATGTCCAGTGGGCGATGAGAGTCGGGCCATCCGTCAGGCTGAGCCGCGCTTCGCGGGTGGTGACGGAAAAATCTCCGTCCACCAGCGACACCCGGCAGGAGTAAAAACCGCGGTCCTCCACTTGGGCGTTGGCCACGGTGAAAACAGAGGCGTTGGCCCCCTCAATCGCTTCCGGTTCCAAACCGGGAAAACGGTAGAACCATTGGTGTTCGACCGGACCGGTTGCGTCCACCTCGACTTCGAAAACGGCCGTTCCTCCGGTCGGCACATCCTGGTTATCCGGTTGCCGGGTGATAATGATCGGCAAAATGAACGGATCGCCTCCGGTGGCCATCACGCCTTCCCACGCGCCGTCCGATCCTCCCAAGACGACGTAAATGTTGTTGTCCGTTCCGTAATAATGCTTGCCCAAAGCCAAATCGGCCCCACCCGGCGAAGGGGCGAACGCCGTGGTGCGGCTCCACTCCCAATCTCCCGTGGTGACGGTCCCCGTCCCGGAGTCAAACAACGCCAACACCGCGTCGGTTTCGGTGGAGGATAGCGGCATGCCCGCCCGCCCCATGCCGCCGACCATGGCGACTTCCCGCCGCGTCAGGGGACGATCAACCCAAAGGCCGAAATCCGTCATCATCCCGTCAAAATCCTGGCTGGTGTTTCCTTCGATCCGGCCGAGAAAAAGGGTGTTGCCGGAGATGGAAAAAGCGTCAAGCCCAGGGAAGGAAAATTCCTCCCCCACTCGTTCACCATCCACATAAAGGTAAATCCCGTCGTCCCCGAATCCGTCCGGATCGCTGTGATGGACCAACGCCACATGGGAGAAATCCCCGGCCCTCAACGGATCGGGAATCGAAAAGACGAGGGTTTGGGCTGAGCCGCCCCGCATGAAGGTATAAAAGAAGTTGCCCTCGTCCTGCAGCCCGAACTGAAACTGGGTGTTCGCCGCCACAATCATCTGTCGACTCCCGCTGCCGGAGCCCGGCCGAATGAAATCGGGATTGATCCACCCGCTGATCGTGAACTGGTTGGTAGCCCGCAACTGGTCAACATACGTAGTGCCCATCGTCACAAAATCGTCACGCTCCAGTCCGTTGAGGAAATAGCCGGTGCCCACCGGGGTCGGATGGCCAATCTCCACCCCGGCCGAACGCGTGCCGTGCTCGGGCGATCCGACGGGTGCGGAATTCAAAACCTGCAAGTCGGCGGGATCGGTCTCATCGAGTTTCCAATGGCCGGAAAGGCCGGATTGGATGGAACCGTGGACGGAGTGGGCGGCGGACGCAAAAACCGCGGAGGCGAGGCCAAGCAAACAAAACCGGCCAAGAATGGTGGAAAGGGAGGGGGACATGGGTTTATTCAGTGGTTTTTCGGTTGTTTTAAGAAAGTTGACGCAAGATTGTGCACCAACGTCGGTGCTGGTTTTCAGGCAATCCTCCAATTTGGGCAAGGTTTTTTTTGATTTTTTTCCAGGGACCGATTTTTCAAAGTGAAGTGATCCCGTTACTGGGCCGAGTCGGCGCACGCTTTACCGCGCAGGAGGCGCATGCTGTTGAGGCAGACGATTACGGTGGAGCCCTCGTGCGCGAGGACGCCGAGGGTGATGGGCACGATCCCAAAAACGGCGGCGGCTACCATGACAATGATCGTGCCCAACGATATGACGATATTCTGCCGAATGATCCTGCGCGCGCGGCGGCTCAGCCCGAAGGCCTCGAAGAAATTCTCGATACGGTCGTTCATGAGGACGACATCGCTCTGCTCCAAGGCGGCGTCGCTGCCCCGCGCCCCCATCGCAACGGCGACGTCGGCGGCGGCGAGGCACGGAGCGTCGTTCACACCGTCGCCGATCATCGCGACTCGCTTTCCGCCCTCGGTCAAACCGCGCACGGCCTCGACCTTGCCCGCGGGGCTGAGGCCCGCGCGCACCTCGTCGATGCCCAGCCGCTCCGCCACGGCCTGTGCCGTTCCGGCGCGATCACCCGTGAGCATGACGGTGCGCAACCCCTCGCCGCGCAGTCGCCGGAGGACTTCCGCCGATTCTTCGCGCACCATGTCTTCAAGGAGGATCCGTCCGACAAGCGCGCCGTGCAAAAACCACACTTCGGACAAGCCGGGGGGCGGATCGGGAAGGTCGCGCGCCCAATCCGCGAGCGGGCCGCCCTCGAACAGTTCGCGCCGCCCGAGGAGACAAGTGCTCTTGTCGACCTCCGCGCGCACGCCCTTGCCCGTGAGCGAGCGGAATCCCTCCACATCGCGTGGTTTCAATCCTTCCACCTCGCCGTAGCGCAGTATGGCGCGGGCGATGGGATGGCTCGCCCGCCGCTCAAGCGTGAAGGCGATTTCAGCCACGTCGCGCTCGCGTCCGGGCGGAAAGCTCTCGACCGACACGACCCGCAGGTCGCCCGTCGTGAGCGTGCCCGTTTTGTCGAGCGCAACGACCTCCACGGAGGCAAGCTGTTCGATGGCCGCGCCGCCCCGGAAGAGGATGCCGTGCCGCGCACCCCATGCGATGGCCGCGAGGATCGCCGAGGGTATGGAAAGGACGAGAGCGCACGGACTCGCCACGACAAGAAGCGTCATGGCCCGGTAAAAGGCCGAGTAGGTCACCTGACCGTCGACTGTCACATTGAGAAAGGGCGCCACGCCGAAGCCCAGCCACCAGATAAAGAACATCAAGGTGGTCACGGCGAGGACCCCGACGGTGTAGCGCGGGCCGAATTTGTCGGTGAAGCGCTGGCTCGGCGCGCGGAGGTGCCGCGCCTCCTGGATGAGGCGGATCACCTTTTGCAGGGCGCTCTCGC
>PXDN01000360.1 GCA_003566375.1 Opitutia bacterium | reverse complement strand
GACAACGGCCGGGGAATGGATCAGGAAACGGCCGACCATGTGTTTGAACCCTTTTTCACCACCAAGACCACGGGACAGGGAACCGGTCTCGGATTGGCCACGGTTTACGGGGTGGTTAGCCAGAACCGGGGGTTCGTCACCGTTGCCAGCCAAATCGGGAAGGGAACCGAATTCCGCCTCTTTTTTCCGGCGCACAAACCAATTGCCGCGCCTTTGGTGCCCAAGGTTGCCGAGGCAAGACCGCTCAACGGCAGGGAGACCATTTTGCTGGTGGAGGATGAGGAGGCCATTCTCAAGCTGAGCCGGATCATCCTCGAAAAACTCGGCTACACCGTTCTTTGCGCGAAGTCTCCGGAGGAGGCGCTGCGCCAGGCGAAGACCGCGCAAGTCGGTATCGATTTATTGGTGACGGATGTCATCATGCCGGAGATGAACGGCCATGACCTGTGGCGGGAAATCAACGGGAAGCAAAAGGTGAGGTGTTTGTTCATTTCCGGATACACCGCCGACATCATCCAGAATCAGGGAATTTTGTTCGAGAACGTTCACTTTCTCCAAAAACCGTTCACCGTGGACGCGCTGGCGGCCAAAGTCCGGGAAGCTCTGGCCGCGCCCGTTTCGGAGGAGCCGATGTGAATAGGAACCGGTGCCAAGGTGCCGACCGCATGGGTAGCGTCGCGGCGCGTGCCGCACCCAAGCAGGCATGGTCCACCCGCGTCCGTGTGTCCAAAGTGATAGAATGAGCATGCCCCCGCCCACCTTCCGCCAAGCCTTGCGGGTTTGGATAAAAATCGGGTTGCTCAGCTTTGGCGGGCCGGCCGGACAAATCGGGCTGATGCAAACCGAGTTGGTGGAAAAACGCAAATGGGTGTCCCAGGAGCGTTTTCTTCACGCCCTGAATTATTGCATGCTGCTGCCCGGCCCCGAGGCGCAGCAGTTGGCCATCTACATCGGGTGGATGTTGCACCGGGTGAGGGGCGGGATTGTTGCCGGAACACTCTTTGTGCTGCCGGGCGCCGCGTTGCTGTGGGGGATTTCGTATGTGTATGTACGCTGGAGCGGCCTGCCGTGGCTGGCGGCGGTTTTCGACGGGCTCAAACCCGCCGTGCTGGCGATCGTGGCCCTGGCCGTGATCCGCATTGGGAAAAAGATTCTCAAAACCCCCTTTTTCTGGTCCGTCTCGGCCGCGGCGTTTGTCGGGATCTTTGTTTTCGGCCTGCCGTTTCCCCTGATCATCCTTGGCGCGGGGGTGTTGGGGATGGCGGTTGGCAGGTATCGTCCCGGGTGGTGTTCCGCCGGGACAAACGAGCCGCCGCCGGCCCCCTCCCGCATCGCGGCAGTCAGCCACCGGCAATCCCTGGCCGCGCTCGGGTTGTGGTTGTTCATCTGGCAACTGCCGGTGGGATTGGTGTTCGTGATATGGGGACCCGGGCACGTATTGTTTCAGGAGGGAGTGTTTTTCACCAAGGCCGCCCTGGTAACCTTCGGCGGCGCTTACGCCGTGCTGCCCTATGTCGCCCAGCAAGCGGTGGAGGTTTACCAATGGCTGGAGCCGGGGCAAATGCTGGACGGGCTGGGCTTGGCGGAAACGACCCCCGGGCCGTTGATTCTGGTTCTGCAGTTTGTCGGTTTCATGGGCGGTTGGAACCAGCCGGGCGATTTGAGTCCGCTGGCGGCCGCCACTTTGGCGGCGGGCTTGACGACATGGGTCACCTTCGTGCCCGGCTTTCTCTTCATTTTCGCGGGCGCACCCTACCATGAGCGGATGCGGGGCAACCGATATTTGAACCAGGCCCTCTCCACCATCACCGCCGCGATCGTGGGGGTGATCCTGAATTTGGCGGTTTGGTTTGGTCTCGGTATTTTGTTTCCAGAGACTACCAGGGTGGACGCCTTCGCGCTGTTCATCTTCGCGACCGCCCTGACCGTTCTCTGGCGTTGGAAAACGGATGTCATGTGGGTGATCGCGGGCGCGGGCGCCATGGGATTCCTGCGGCACGCGTTGTTGGCGGCCGGAGGCTGAACAGCAAATCTTTTGCCGGTTGGGTTTTGCCCTAACCTAACCTTGACCGCGCCGCCGGTTACACTGTTCAGGAAAACCGCTTTTTGCCCCGAAACGGTTTCCCTTTCTTTTTCGGGCCATCGGCCGGAGGCGGCCCGCCGGCGTCCTCGAACTTCGAGGCCCATTTACCTTTCCTGGGCCGGGGCGCGGAACCGCCGGAGCGACCGGGGCCGCCGCGGTGGCCGCCCGGCGGCAGGTGGCTGAAGGGGGCTCCCTTTCGCTTCCTGCCGCCTTCTCCGCCGAACCGGTCATCATCCCGTTCGCGCGGAGGCGGGTTCAAATCTTCGGTTTTTCGCCCGGCGTTATCCTCGGTGTTGCCAATCAACAGGTGCAGCAGGGCGGAGGAGATTTCGGTTGGGTTGTGGCCTTTTTCCAAGAGCCGGTCCACAAACGCGCCCTGGGTCTTGTATTCGTTTTTCTCCAACAGAACGGCGACTTTTTCAAAAAGAACATCGGTGCGCTTTTCCTCCACTTCCCCAAGGGTGGGGATGTCGCTGCGGCGAATCTTGGTGCGGGTGAATTTTTCGATGTACTGGAGCTTGTGGATTTCGCGGCCAAAGACGAAGGTCGCGGCCAGTCCGCTGCGGCCTGCCCGGCCGGTCCGTCCGATGCGGTGGACGTAATCTTCCGGGTCGTAGGGGAGGTCGTAATTGATGACAACCCCCAGGTCGTTGACGTCGATTCCCCGGCCCGCGACATCGGTGGCCACAAGATACTCGAACGATCCGCGCTTGAATTTTTCCATCACGCGGGAGCGCTGGGCCTGGGCAATGCCGCCGTGCAGTTTGTCGGCCCCGATGCCTTGGGCGATGAGCGCGTCGGCCAAATCATCGACCATCCGCTGGGTGTTGCAAAAAACGATGCCGGATTTGAAACCGTGAAAATCGATCAACCGGATCAAGGATTCGATTTTCAGGCGGGGCCGCACTTCGTAATAAACCTGTTCGACGGTCGGGGTGGTGACCTCCTTTTGATCGATTTTGACCGTTTGGGGATCGCGGGCATACCGGTTGATCAGTTGCCGGATGGAGTTGGAAACGGTGGCGGAAAAGAAGACCGTCTGCCGCTCTGCCGGAGTCGCGTCGAGGATCAGCTGGATGTCGTCGCGGAAACCCATGTCGAGCATGCGGTCGGCTTCGTCCAGAATCACCATTTTCAGCTGATCGAGCTTGAGGGTGCCCCGGTTGAGGTGGTCGATGAGTCGCCCGGGGGTGCCGATGACGATTTGCACCCCTCTTTCCAATTCCCGGAACTGCCGCTCATAGGAGGCTCCGCCGTAAATGGGCACAGCCCGGATACCGCGTTTGAAAGCGGTCAACTTGTGGACCTCGTCAGCGACTTGGGTGGCCAACTCGCGGGTCGGGCAGAGAATGAGAATTTGGACCGCCCGATTGGCCGCATCGATTTTTTCGATGGCCGGTATGGCGAACGCGGCGGTTTTGCCGGAGCCGGTTTGGGATTGGCCCACCAAATCCCGTCCCGCCAACATGGGAGGGATGGCGGCCGCCTGGATGGGTGAAGCCTCCTCAAAGCCGAGGGCCGCCACCGCTTTGAGAATCTCGGCTGAAAGGCCGAGTTCGGAAAAGGAAGGTTTCTGCATCAGGCAACCTTGGCAGAAACCGCGGCATTCCGCCAATGATTATCGGCGGCATTTTTCCAGCGTGTCAAAGCGGGTCGAAATGGCGCGGTGGCGGGTCAAAAATTTCCACTCCGTGGAGGCGGCGGAAAAGGGGTTGAAACCCGAAATACATTGTCAGTCAGCAACCTGAGGTTTGGCATGCGGAGCGCACGGGGTTGGCATTCGCCATGCGGTAAGGAAATGGAAGTTCAACCATCCAACCAACTACAAAGGAGGTAATTATCATGATCGACAGATACGCGCCATTCACCACCCGCTGGGATCCGTTTTCGGACATCTCCCAGCTTTCGCGAACCATGAACCGGCTGTTCCGCACGTTCCCCGAGGGGCGGGCCGAGACCTTTCCGGCCATGAATGTTTACGCCGGAGACGAAGAAGCCGTCGTGACGGCGGAATTGCCGGGAGTGGAATCGAACCAACTCGATGTCTCGGTCAACGGGGACATTTTCACTATTTCCGGCACCCGCGAAACGGGGGAAAGCCGCGAAAACCAAGCGTGGCACCGCCGGGAACGGTTCAGCGGAAAATTCACCCGCTCGGTGCAGCTGCCGTTTCAGGTCGAGTCCGACAAGGTGCGCGCCCGGCTCAAACAGGGCGTCCTGCAGGTGATCCTGCCGCGGGCCGAGGCCGACAAGCCGCGCCGGATTCAAATTGAAAACAAGTAAACCGATCAGAAAGGAGGTTTTGCCATGACAAATCAATTGAGCAAGAAAGAGAAACCGGCTTCCCCGGGCACTGAACAAACCAACCGCCGCCCGTTGATGACGCCGGATGTCGATATCCTTGAAAACGGGGACGACATTTTACTGGTGGCTGACATTCCCGGTGTCGATGAGAAGCACTTGGATGTGGAGGTCGAAAACCGGGTGTTGACCATCCGCGGGCGCACCGCCGAACAGGAGCCAGCCAACCACCGGTTGGTCGCCGGCGAATATTCACCGGCGGATTTCGAAAGGGTTTTCACCCTGTCCGAAGAGCTTGATCAGGAAAAGATCGAGGCCTCGGTGAAAAACGGGGTGCTCCGCCTTCGCTTGCCCAAAGCCGGCCAGGCGCGGGCCCGTAAAATCGAAGTGCAGTCCGAGTAACCGAATCTCAGCCGAAGTTCGGCCGCGTTTCCCGTCTCCCCCGTCGGGGAGCGCGGCTTTTTTACGAACCGTGGCATCCGGCCTTGCCGGATGATTGCCGGATGAGCAGCAGCGTGCCGTGGCATCCGGCCTTGCCGGATGAGCATCAGCCAAGGGCCGGATGCCACCCATGCGGTCACTATTTTCTTTGCTTGGAAAAGCTCGCCAGAGGTGGCGCGTCGGGTAGATTGGGCCGCCAATGAAGAATGATGTCATCGTTTTGCGGCCTGTCCCTTCCGGAAACCTCCGGAAATTGTCCTACCGTCCGATGCCATGAGCGTTCCGTCCCAACGACCCGCCGGGCGCAAGGTTCTGTTCATGGCAACCTGCCTGTGCGACGCGTTTTTTGACAATGCGGCGCGGGCGGCGGTCGAGGTTTTGGAGCACGCCGGCTGCGAGGTGATTTTTCCGGAAGACCAAACCTGTTGCGGGCAACCGGCCTTCAATTCCGGGAATTGGCCCGCATGCCGCAAGGTGATGCGGCACGCGGCGGAGGTTTTCAACGGCGATCTCCCGGTCGTGACTCCCTCGGGCTCGTGCGCCGCCATGTTGTTTCACGGTGCCGGGATAGCCTTCGAGGGAGAGCCCGACCGGGAGGTGATCGGGCAGTTGGCCGGGCGCGCCTGGGAGCTGGCGGATTTTTTGGTCAACGGTCTCGGCGTCCCTTCCTGGCCCGGCCGGTTTCCCGCCCGCGTCGCCTTCCACCAAGCCTGCCACACGCGGGGAACCGCCAGCGGCCCGGCGGCCCTGCGCTTGCTCGGCATGGTGGAGGGGGTTGAAGTGACGCCGTTTGGCGAAGGGGACCAATGCTGCGGTTTTGGCGGCACCTTTTCGGTCGGTTTTCCGCATGTGTCCACTTCCATGGGGCAGTTGAAACTGGACCATGTGCGGAAGGCCACGCCGGATTTCCTGGTTTCCGGAGACATGAGCTGTTTACTGCACCTTGGAGGCTTGGCCGGTAAAGAACCGGGCGGGGCGGTCCCGACCCTGCATTTGGCGGAAGTCCTCCAAAAAGCCCTGCGCGACGATGGCTGAACAACAAATCGATCAATTCACCCGCCGGTTGGATGGGAAAGTGCGCCGGGCGGTGCGCGAAAACAGCGCGGCCGGCACCGCCAAACGCGCCGAAATCCTGGCGGCCGACTACGGCGACCCAACGCCTCTGCGGCGGTTGGCGGGGGAGATTCGCCAACACGCCATCGAGAACCTCGATGTTCATTTGGCCAAGGCCGAAGATAGCTTGAAGCGGAACGGCGCGGAGGTTCATTACGCGGTCACCGCCGGAGACGCCTGCCGCGTGGTTTCCGACATTTTGAGCCGCGCCGGCGCCCGCAAGGTGGTGAAATCGAAAAGCATGGTCACCGAGGAGATTGAACTGAACGGGCATCTGGAGGCGGAAGGTATCGAATCGGTGGAGACCGATTTGGGCGAGTACATCGTGCAAATCGACGGCGATCACCCGAGCCACATCGTGAAGCCGATCATCCACAAAAGCCGGGAGGACATCGCCCGCAGTTTTGAGCGGGAGGGACTCGGGGATTACGACGACGACCCCGAAACCATCACCCGGCGCGCGCGCGCGTGGCTGCGGCGCAAATACTTTGAGGCCGACGCCGCCATCACCGGGGCGAATTTCGTGACCGCCGATTCCGGACGCCTGGTTTTGGTGACCAACGAGGGCAACTCCCGTTTTTGCCTGGCGGCCACCCGGCTGCACATCGCCTTGGTCGGGATCGAAAAAGTGGTTTCGGGGGACGCGGATTTGGCGGTATTGCTGAACCTGCTGGCCCGTTCGGCCACCGGGCAGCAACTCACGGTCTACACCGAGTTTATCCAAGGCCCCGCCGGGAGCGGCCGCCCCTCGGGTCCGCGGGAAACCCATGTGGTTTTCGTGGATAACCGGCGGACAGAAGTTCTGGCCTCGGATTGCCGGGAAATTCTGCGCTGTATTCGCTGCGGGGCCTGCCTGAACGTCTGCCCGGTTTACCGCCAGGCCACCGGCCACGCCTACCGCGGCGTTTATCCCGGCCCGGTCGGCGCGGTTTTGACCCCCCTCCTGGCGGGGAAGGATTTTCCGGCTTTTGCCGATCTGCCCAAGGCATCGAGTTTGTGCGGCGCCTGCAACGAAGTCTGCCCGGTGGACATTCCGATCCCGGATTTGTTGCTGCGCTTGCGCAACCGCGCCCATGCGGAACGCCTGCCCTCTCCCGGCTCGCCGCCGATGGGACCGTTTGCGGCCATGGCTTCGCGGCCGTGGTTGTGGCGGATGGCCCTGCGGTCGGGCCGGGTGATGGATGTCGGCCCGGTTCAGAAAATTCCCGTCCCGTGGATGCGGGCCTGGCTCAACACCCGGACTTTGCCGGAGTGGCGCGGCGGAAAATTCCGCGCGTGGATGCGGGACCGCCGGAAAGGGGGAGATGAAACATGAAGGACGCGCGCGAACAAATTTTCGCCTCCATTCGGGAGGCCCTGCAAACATTGCCCGAACGGAAACCGCATCCCGGTCCGCCCTCCGGAGCCGCCGACCCCCGCTGGTTGGCGGAGGAGACGGATGCCGCCGCCTTGTTTCTAAAACGGGCGGCGGCGGCCGGAACAAAAGTGTTTACCGACGCCGAAGCTTGTGCGGACTGGTTGCGCGGCCTGTCGGCCCGGGTGGTGCTGTTGGCGGAAAACGTGACCGAGCTTACCGTGGACGCCCTTTCGTTTGCCGAGGTGGTTTCGGTTTTTGACCGAAACGATCCCGACCGAATTGACGCCTCCGTCACCCGCGCGGCGGCGGCCATTGCCGAGACTGGGACGGTGGTGTTGACCGATGAAACCACCCCGGACCGGTTGGCGGCCCTCGCCCCCTGGACGCATGTCGTGGTCGTCCGCCGCGGTGAAATCCACCGGTCGGTGGCCGACGCCCTGGCGGCGCTGCCCGATGACCCCAATGTGATTTGGGTCACCGGGCCCTCCAAGACCGCCGACGTGGAAGGCATCCTCATTCAAGGCGTGCACGGCCCGGGAGAGCAGGCAGTCTTGTTGATTTGACGGGGTGCGCTGTAGCGCGGGCTTTTTTCCGCCAACGGCCGCCGCGAATCATCTTGAACCGGTGGTCGATTGGCGAAAAGGTGGAGGTCGGGTGATACGCGCCACTTTGGCCGCGCCCGGATTAACGTTCAGCCCGAAATTCCATGAAAGAGATCACCACACCTTACGGAAAAGTTCTCATCGGAACCGAGGATGCCATTTACCGCCAGGCGGTTTCCCTGGTGGAGTCCCATTGCCAAAAGAACGACCTCATTGAGCCGACGCTGGCGTTGAGCGGGGGAGGGACCGCCCAGGGGTTTTTCCGCGCTTGTGTCAAAGAAAAGCTGATACCGGAAAAGCTGTCCCAAAAAGCCGCGTGGTTTGTCAGCGACGAACGCATGGTTCCGTTCGACAGCGATGAAAGCAATTTCGGGAACGCCGAGCGCCTGTTGCTGGATCCGCTCGACGTCCCGTTTGAGAAACGCCACCCGTGGCCGACCGATCATTCGCCCGACGAGACCGTGGCCCTGTTTGGGCAACAGTGGAAAAACCAATACACCCCGTTCGCCTGTTTTGATATCTGCTTTCTCGGGATGGGAGACGATTGCCACACCGCCTCGATTTTTCCCCACAGCCCCCTGCTGGCCAAGCCGACCGCGGACTTTTTCGCCCATGTGGAGGTGCCCGCAAAAGGGCATCGTTTGACCATCACGCCCGCCGGTTTGCGGAAATGCGGTCTCATTGTGGTCATGGTCATCGGAGAAGCCAAGGCGATCCCGGTGGAGATGGCGATGGGGGATTTGCACGATCCCTCCGAACGTCCGATCCAAATTCTCCGCGAGGAGGCCGACCGGGTGGTTTGGCTGGTTGAGGAGAAGGCCGCCGCCCGTCTGGGTAATAAGTAGGGGTGGGAAACGATCAGCGCCAACATGCGGCCGCCCGATTGTTGATCGAAGCGGCCGGGGAAGAACCGTCTTTTT
>PXDN01000048.1 GCA_003566375.1 Opitutia bacterium | reverse complement strand
TTTCACCTGCCCCGCTCCACCCTGCTCTGCCTGGTGGCGGCCTTTCTCGATCCGGGCGGCGAAACCGGCCTGGACTGGCTGAAGGAAATCTACGCCGAAGCGGTGGAGCGGCGGTACCGGTTTTTCAGCTACGGCGACGCCATGCTGATCCTGTAAAAAAAGACCGGTCTCCCCAGAGGGAAACCGGTCGCCGGTAAATCCTAAAACGGTCGCCCGTCCGATCCGTGGATCAAGGGGCGAAAGGCGGCACGTCGAACAGGGAGTCCTCGAACTCCTCGTTGACGGTAACCTTGTGGAAACGGATTTCGTTGACCAAGGTCCCGTCGGCCTGGGTCATGACGATGCGGTCGGGGAAAACAACCCCGTTGACCCGGTTCTCCCCGTGCTCGCGGATGCGGGTTCCGTCGGTGGTCTCGGTCATGATCAAGCGTCCCGTGTCAGTATCGAAATAGCGGGTGAAATAGACGCGGCTGGGATGGTGGAAAATGAGTTTGCGCGCTTGGGTGTCGTCCAACTCGACGGTTCCCTTGTCCTCAATGCGGCCGCGGCGGCGCTCGATGCCCCGGAAGAAATTCAGGTTTTCCCAGGTGTTGGCCTGCAGTTCCCGTATCTTGGGAGCGTCCAACAGAGTCACCTGCCAGCGGGACGGGTCATTGACGTCATAGACCTTGCGCCAGCCGTCAATGTCGTTGAGGGCGCTGATTTCGCCCAGCTCGTCACGGGTCAGCTCGACCCGTTGCTGCATCGGCTTTTGAAAATAAATTTTCACCGTTCCCTTGGCGCCGTCCTCGGATTCGAATTCGCCCTCATAATAAATGGAGCGGATGGCGTTCAACGCCTCGTCGCCTCCGAGGTGCTGGCGGGCCTTGGCAATAATTTCGTCGGTCGCCGAAGCCGCGGAAACGGAAAAGGCGGCGGCCGCGAACAGGAAAACGGTGCGAATGGATTTCATAGTCATCATGGTATGGAGAAAAAAAGGCGGGAAATCACTCCCATTCAATGGTGCTGGGGGGTTTGGAACTAATGTCAAGCACCACCCGGTTCACCCCCTGCACTTCATTTATGACCCGGGTGGAGACTTTCTGCAAAATTTCATACGGCAAACGAACCCAGTCCGCGGTCATCGCGTCAACACTTTCGACGATGCGGAGGGCGATCACGTTTTCGTAGGTGCGCTGATCCCCCATCACCCCCACCGTGCGGACCGGCAGGAAAACGGCGAAGGATTGCCAAACCTTGTAATACCAATCGGAAGCCACCATCTCTTCCTGCAAAATCGCGTCGGCCTGGCGGAGGACGCGCAGATTGCGGCGGTTGACCTCACCGAGAATGCGCACGGCGAGACCGGGGCCGGGAAACGGCTGGCGCCACAAAACCTCCTTGGGCAGGCCCAGTTCGGCCCCCAGCATGCGCACTTCGTCTTTAAACAGCTCGCGCAACGGCTCGAGAACCTTGAGTTTCATCCGCTTGGGCAGGCCGCCCACGTTGTGGTGGCTTTTGATCACGGCGGCGGGATTCCCGTCGATCGCGACGCTTTCAATCACGTCGGGATAGAGGGTCCCCTGGGCCAGGTAATCGGCCTTGCCATGCTTCTGGATGAAATCTTCGAACACTTTGACGAATGTGTAGCCGATCTGTTTTCGTTTGCGTTCGGGGTCGGAGACCCCTTTCAGCTTGTTCAAAAACAGACCGGAGGCGCTAACGACACGAAGGTCCATCTTGAAGTTCCGCTTGAAAAGGTTGATGACCCCCTCCTTTTCGTGGAGCCGGAGCAGGCCGTTGTCCACGAAAACGCAAACCAACCGGTCGCCGATCGCCTGATGCAGCAGGGCGGCGGCCACGGAGGAATCGACGCCCCCGCTCAACCCCAAAATCACGCGGGAATCCCCCACTTCCTCCCGGATGCGCTCGATGGATTCGGTCAAAAAGTTGGCCATCGACCAATCCCCCCGGCAACCGCAAATTCCTTTGATGAAGTTTTCCAGAATGAGGATTCCCTGCTCGCTGTGGGAAACCTCGGGATGGAACTGGAGTCCGAAAATGTTCCGCTTCGGATCCTCGATGGCGGCGTTTTCGGAATTATCGGTGGCGGCGGTGGAGGAAAACCCCTTGGGGAGCTGGATCACCTTGTCTCCATGGGAATTCCAGACCCGCAAATTCCTGGGCAATCCGGCCAGAAGTTTGCCATGGGGTTGGACCCGCAAGTTGCCGTGGCCGTATTCCCGCTGCCCGCTTTTTTCCACCTTGCCGCCCAATTGGTGGGCTATGAGCTGCAGCCCGTAACAAATCCCCAGGACCGGCACGCCGAGGGAGAAAATCTTTTTGTCCGGGATCGGTGCCTTGGGGCTGAAGACGCTGGCGGGACCGCCGGAGAGAATGATCCCGCAAACCTTGTCTTTGCGCAAAACCGATGCCGGGGTCGAGTGGTGATAAATCCGTGAATACACATTGCACTCCCGGATGCGCCGGGCGATGACCTGGGTGTATTGGGAACCGAAATCCAGAATGGCTATGCTCTCATGCATGATTGGAATAATGAAGAACCAACGCCCCGGCGGCGAATGGGAATATAAACCCAAGAAGGCGGCGGATTAAAAACGGAGGCGGGCATTTTCAAATTTACAACGCGGGCAGGCGGCGGTTTCGCTGCCGTGACGGCCGGTGTAAAGCCGCTCGCACTTCACACAGTAAAAGGTCACTTTTTTTCGTTCGGCCTCGTAAAGATTTTTGTCACGAAGATCGTAATACAACCACAAGGCGCCGATGAAACCCAGGGCGCTGAAAAGGTAGATCAGGGCTCCGGTGGTTAGATCGACGGTCAGCATGGCGGGAGGAAAGGAAAACGCGCCCCGCCGCGGTTGGGCAGGGGCGCGTTTGCAAGATTCAAAATCATCCGGATAGGAAGGCTGGTGAAAAAAGCTTCCATCCGAACGGCGCGGGGTTACTTTTTCTCTGCTTCCCCGCCCTCCGCTTCCGGCTTCTCCGGAGCGGCGTCCTCCGACCCGGTGGCTTCGGCGGCCGGTTCGGCGGCCTCGGCTTTCGGTTCTTCTTCAGCGACGGCGGTGGCGGTGGCGGATTCCTCTTTCCCGGCCTCCTCCCCTTCCTTGGCGGGGGTCGGCCCGGCTTTGGCGGCCGATTTCTTCGCGCCCTTGCCTTTGCCTTTGCGCCTGCTGGATGAATAGCCCGGATCGTTGGCCGGAACAAATTCGATCAAAGCCATTTCGGCGGCGTCGCCGATGCGGGCGTTGCCGAGTTTGTAAATGCGGGTGTAGCCGCCGTTGCGGTCCGTGAATTCGGAGGCGCGCTCGTCAAAGAGTTTTTTGACCGCTTCCGGGCTGCGGATGCGGGAAGCGGCGAGGCGGCGGTTGGCCAGCCCTCCTTTTTTGGCGAGAGTGACCAAACGCTCGGCAAAAGGACGCAGCGCTTTGGCCTTGGCCAGCGTCGTCTTGATGCGGCCGTGCGTGATCAAGGCGGTGGACAACGCGGCCATGGTGGCGATGCGGTGCTCTTTTTTCCGGCCAAGTTGATGATTGTGCTTTCTGTGGCGCATGGAACAGGTTTCCGATTAAAATTCGTTTTTGCGGTCGAGCAGGCGCTCGTCGATTTTCATACCAAGGGAGAGGCCGAGTTGTTCGAGCTTGTCCTTGATTTCATTGAGGGACTTTTTACCGAAATTCCGGTATTTCAACATCTCCTGCTCGCTCTTCATCGCCAGTTCGCCCACCGTGGTGATGTTGGCGTTGTTGAGGCAGTTGGCCGCGCGGACGGACAACTCGATTTCGTTGACACTCATGTTGAGCAGCTTGCGAAGTTTGTTCTGCTCTTCGCTAACTTCGGAAGTCTCGCTTTCGAACTCAACCGATTCGGCGGCCACCTGATCGAAGACATCCAAATGGTGTTTCAGAATCGATGCGGCTTGTTTGAGAGCGTCGTCGGGAGTGATGCGCCCGTCGGACCAAATCTCAAGATTGAGTTTGTCGTAATCGGTGATCTGCCCGACGCGGGTGTTCTCCACTTGGTACTTCACGAGGCGGACCGGGCTGAAAAGAGAGTCGATGGCGATCACGCCAATCGGTTGATCGTCCTTCTTGTTCTCCTCGCCGGGGCAATAGCCGCGGCCTGTGCGAACTTCCAGTTCAACGAAAAAGTGGCGGGCGCGGTCCAAGGTGCAGATGACCTGTTCCGGATTGACCACTTGGATGTTGCTGTCCTCCGAAATGTCGGCGGCGGTGACCGGTCCCTCGCGGTTGACGTCGATGTAAAGTTTCACCGGTTCCCGTTTGTGGGAGATGAGGAGAACCTTTTTCAGGTTCAGAACGATGTCGGTGACATCCTCCACCACGCCCTCGACGCTTTGAAACTCGTGGTTCACTCCTTCGATCCGCACGGAAGAAAGGGCGGCACCCTCAATGGAACTGAGGAGAACGCGGCGCAGCGAGTTTCCGATGGTGTGGCCGTAACCGGCCTCGAAAGGCTCGGCAACGAACATGGCGTAGGTGTCGGTGGCCGTTTCCTCGATTTTCGTCAGCCGGTTGGGCAACTCGAACTTTCCAAGTTTTTTGGCCATATGTTTTTTAGGTTCTGTTACAGTCGAAACCATTGGCTGGTGCGGTTTGTTTGATGAATCCGTGTGTGGAAGTGATGAATACGGCCGGATCAGCGGCTGTAAAACTCAACGATGAGCTGTTCGTCAACGGCCGGATCAATCTCATCGCGGGTCGGCAGGCGGTTAACGGTGGCCCGCAAGGTGTCTTCCTGGAGGGTCAGCCAGCCCGGCACCACGCGCATGCGGCTTTCGTCGATGCTGCGGGTGGCCAATTGGCGGGAGGAGGTGTTGGCGCGAACCTCAATCTCGTCCCCGGCTTTGACCGTGTAACTGGCAATGTCCACCTTGCGGCCGTTCACTTTGATGTGGCCGTGGTTGACAAACTGGCGGGAGGCCGGGCGGCTGCGGGCCAACCCGAGCGCGTAGATCACGTTGTCGAGACGGGTTTCCAGCAATTGCAGGAACCGGTCACCGGTCACCCCGCGCTCGCGCTTGGCCCGGTCGAAGGTGCGCCGGAATTGTTTTTCAGTCAGGCCGTAGGTGAAGCGAAGTTTTTGCTTCTCGTTCAAGCCGATCGAATAATCGCTCATCTTGCGGCGCAGGCGCGGGCCGTGCACCCCGGGAGGATACTTCTTTTTTTCGAATGCCTTGTTGGAGCCAAAAAGCGGCTGGCCAAAGCGACGGCTGAGGCGGGTGGTTGGACCGGTGTAACGGGACATGGTATCGTAAACGGTAAACGTTGTTGCGGGAGGGAGGCTCAGACGCGGCGGCGCTTGGGAGCGCGGCAGCCGTTGTGCGGAACCGGTGTTTTGTCGATGATTAAAGTCACTTCCAAACCGATGGCCTGAAAGGCGCGCACGGCGGAATCGCGACCCAACCCAGGACCATTCAGGTGGACTTCAAGTTCCTTCAACCCGTGGGCCATGGCCGCGCGGGCGGCGTCCTGAGCCACGACCTGGGCGGCGTAAGCGGTGGATTTGCGCGAACCGCGGAAATTCATTTTCCCGGCGCTGGACCAGGAAATGACATTGCCGCGCGGATCGGTGATGCAAATTTTGGTGTTGTTGAAAGTGGCCAGCACTTTGGCAATGCCGACGGAAACGTTTTTGCTCCCCTTGGCTTTGCGGATTTTGACCGCGCCAATTTCATCTTTCAACAAATCCTCGGCGGTGACCTCCTTTTTGGGAGCCGGTTCGGCGGCTTCAGCGGCTTCGGCGGCGGGAGCGGCATCCGCTTCTTTCACCTCTTTCGCTTCTTTAGCCTCCTTTTTGGGAGCCGGGGCCTTGGCGGCCTTTTCTTTCGCCGGTTCGGCTTTGGCAGGGGCCGCCTCTTTGGCGGTCCCGGCCTCTACCTCGGCGGGCTTGGGCTCTTCTTGATTTTCGGTTTCTTCTTTGGCCATTGGGAACGGGATCTCTGATTAAAATTATTTTTTCGCGATCACGCCAACGGTCCGGCGGGCACCCTTGCGGGTGCGCGAGTTGGTGCTGGTGCGCTGACCGCGGACCGGAAGGCCGCGGCGGTGGCGCAAACCGCGGTAGCAGTTGATCGCTTGCAAACGCTTCAGGCTGGCGGCGATTTCGCGGCGCAAATCGCCTTCCACGCCGAATTTGCGCTCCGTGATAACCGTGGTCAACTTGTTCAAATGCTCCTCGGTCAATTGATGCGCCCGGGTTTCCGGGTCCACGCCGGCCTCCTCCACGACGAGTTTCGCGCGGGTTGGCCCGATACCGTAAATGTATCGCAATGCGTATTCTATCTTTTTATTACCTGGAATGTCTACACCGAGTAAGCGTGGCATAATGTGCTGATTGGTTGATTGAAAAAGTGAAAAGATTGATCTTGAAAAAATTTTTGCCCTTTGGGCAACTAAAATTTTAGTTGAGTTAAAATTTCCGGTTCTCCGGACGTGATGAGCACCGTGTGTTCGAAATGAGCGGACGGAGTGCCGTCTTCGGTGACCACCGTCCAGCCGTCGGGCAAAACCCGGACGGAGGAGCCGCCCTGATTCACCATCGGCTCAATGGCCAGGGTCATCCCCGCGCGAAGTTTCGGCCCCGTTCCCTTGCGTCCGAAATTGGGAATCTGCGGTTCCTCGTGCATCGAGCGCCCGACCCCGTGGCCGACAAATTGCCGCACCACGGAAAAGCCGCGGGACTCCACGTAGCGTTGAACGGTGCTGGAGATGTCGCCGACCCGTTTCCCCTCCCGCGCCACGGCGATGCCCGCCGCCAGGGATTCTTCGGTCACCTTCAGGAGACGGGCGGTTTCCCCGTTGACTTCCCCGACCGCAACGGTGGCGGCGTTGTCACCGATGAAACCGTCGTGCTCCACCACCACGTCGAGGGAAATGACGTCGCCGTCCTCCAGGACCCGTTGCAGTTTCCCGATACCGTGGACCACTTCGTCGTTAACCGAAAGGCAGGTGTGGGCGGGAAAGACCAAGCGGCCGGTCCGGTAGTTGTGGCAGGCGCTTTTGGCACCCAACTCCCGCATGAATTCCCGACCGGCTTGGTCGAGATCATAGGTGTTAACCCCCGGCGCCACCATTTCCCGCAACCGGGACAACACGGTCGCCGCCACCCGGCAGGCTTCCCGCATGCTCGCGATTTCCTCTTTGGATTTAATCGGGATCATGGTCAGTCGAGTGCCAACACGGCGGCCTTCACCTCCGCGCGCAATTCCGGAAATGGTTTCGACGCGTCAAACGCAAGCACCATTCCCTGGGCCCGGTAATGATCGACCACCGGCAACGTCTGTTTTTCATAGAGACTCCAGCGGTGAAGCACCGTTTCTTCCCGGTCATCGTCCCGCTGCGCCAAGTCGCCGCCGCAATGGTCGCAACGACCTTCCGTTTTCGGTGGATTAAACATCAAATGATAGACCGTTCCGTCCTTCGGGCAAATACGGCGGCCGCTGATGCGGCGCACCGATTCCTCCTTTGGCAGATCGAGAAACAGGCAGCCGCCCAACGGCTCCCGGCGCTGCTCCAACCACTCGTCAAAAACAAGCGCCTGGGAGAGATTGCGCGGAAACCCGTCCAGCAAAAAGCCCCGGCCTCGGCGACGGCCGAAAAACCACTTGCGCATCACTTGGAGGGTGCATTCGTCAGGAACGAATTCACCGGCCCGCAACGCTTTTTCGAACGCTTTCCCCACGGGAGTTTTCCGTGCCACTTCGGCCCGGAAAAAATCTCCCGAGGAGACATGCTCAAGATTCAAAGAACAAAGTTCGGCCGCCAGGGTGCCCTTACCGGCACCCGGCGGACCGATTAATAGAAAATGTTTGCCCGGCCTGTCCGGACTGGAGGAGGAAGATTCCACCGAATGAATCCAAACTCCGTCGTCTAAATCCTGCGCAGGATAAACGCGGCCACGCCGATAATCAGCAGGATCCCAAGAACCGTCCAGAGGATGGCCACGTTTTTGAGTTCGGCGGCGTCAACCGTGGAGGGGACCCGCGACGGGCTGCGCCCGCGGATGCGTCCTTTTTTCAAGAACCCGTCGTAATGACGCTGCAGGAGGAAGGTTTCAATTTGCTGCATGGTTTGCAG
Organism: Opitutia bacterium; assembly: GCA_003566375.1. Lineage (GTDB taxonomy): Bacteria > Verrucomicrobiota > Verrucomicrobiia > Opitutales > T3Sed10-336 > T3Sed10-336. Next base: position 737 of record PXDN01000048.1, on the reverse strand, counting down.
CACGACACCCACCGTGATCAACATGCCGGTGCCGCCGAAGAAAATCGCGATACGCGTCGGCACGTTGAATTGCACCATGAAAATATCAGGCATCACGGCGATGACGGTCAGGAAAATACCGCCGGCCAAGGTCAGGCGGGTCATGATGAAATCCAGGTATTTGGCCGTGGGTTCACCCGGGCGGACGCCGGGAACGTAGCCTCCGTATTTTTTCAAATCGTCGGCAATCTGGATCGGCTTGAACATGACGGAAACCCAGAAATAACTGAAGGCCATGATCAGGGTCGCCATGACGATGTAATAGGTCATGGTTCCCTGCACCAACAGGTAGGCGAAATCCTGAAGGAAATTCCATTCGAGGGCGGCGCCCAGCGAGAGCAGCACCTGTTGCGGGAAGAGCAAAATGGCGCTGGCGAAAATCACCGGCATCACCCCGGAATAGTTAACCTTCAGCGGCAGGTAGGAGGTTTGGCCACCATACACCTTGCGGCCCACCACCCTCTTGGCGTATTGGACGGGAATTTTTCGCTGCCCCTGAACCACCATGATAATGCCCACGATCACCAGCACCAACAGGATTAACATGAGGAGCGCCACCGGAGCATTGAGACGCTGGGAGTCCACCCCAACCGGAGCGGTGAACAGGGCGTAGGTTTGCTGCATCGCCCCCGGCAAGTCCGCCAAAATGCCAACCGTGATCAGGAGGGAAATCCCGTTGCCGATGCCACGCTGGGTGA
>PXDN01000339.1 GCA_003566375.1 Opitutia bacterium | reverse complement strand
TTCACCCGCGAACTGGAAACGGCCATGGCCGATAACGGGGATTGGGTGGCGTTTGCCCAGCTCGATCCGCGGGAGCCCGGGCTGTATCGGTTAGTTAATGACACCGCGGGCGAATGGCTGGTGCAGGACCGCTGGGACCCGTCGCTGAGCCGCCGGGGCGGCAACGGCACTGAAGCCGTGTGGCGTTCCGGCGAAGAACTGTATTTTCGTTTCGCGCCCGGCGGGGAGAAGCCCGTCCTCCGCGCCGAGTTGGTCGAGTCCCACCGGAGGACGTTGATCAACCTGGTTCGCAACGGCGGTTTCGAAGAAGGCATCACCGGCTTTCCGCCGCGCGGGTGGACGGTGACCCGCGCCCGCACCGACGATGTCGGTTGGCCGGAATGGTCCCAGGAGAATGCCTACGCCGGTGAAAGCGCGTTGAAATTCACCCGCCCGCGCGACTCCATCTCGCCGGAGAGCCAGCCGTTCCGCCTGCGCGAGCCGGGAGTTTACCGGCTGCGTTTCCGGGCGAAAGGGAACGCCACCCACGCCTCGCTGGCGGTGCGACATTCGCGCGGCGGATTTGGGGCCACCGACATCGAGCCGAGCGACGAGTGGCGGCTTTACGAACGCGACGTGGAATTGCCCGCCGGCTACACCCAGCTCTCGATTCGCATGTCCCCGGGCGGCGAGCCGGACCAGGTTGTGTGGGTGGATGAAGTCGAGTTCGGGTTAAAACCGGATTAACGGGAAGGGGCGCACCAGCGCTTTTGGGTAATCAGGGGCTTCGGTTGACCATAATCAAATCTCCGGCCCGCCGGGAATTGCCATCGCCCGGCGCGGCCAATCCTTTCAACATGGGCGGGAAATCACCATGATCAATGTTCTCGATTCCCTGGCACCGGTTTTTCTCTTGATTGCGTTTGGCGCGTTTTTGGTGAAAACCAAGTTTCTCAACGCCGAAATGCTCAGGGGCATGAATGATCTTGCCTATTGGATCGGCTTGCCGGCTTTGTTGTTTCACCGGATCGCCACCGCGTCTTTTGAAACCGCGCAAACCGGGCCGGTGCTGACCGTGTTTTTCATCGGCACCGGCGGGTGCCTGGCCGCGGCTTGGGCGGTTGCCCGGCTGTCGCGGATTCCCGCCGCTTCCCGCGGAACGTTGATCCAAGCCGGTTTCCGGGGCAATTTGGCTTTCATCGGATTGCCGGTGGTGATCTTTGCCTTTTCCGGTCTCCCCGCCGGGGAACGGGAGGTGCTGGAGGCCACGGCCGTCTTGTCGCTTGGCCCGATCCTGATTGTTTACAACGTGCTGGCGGTCTGGGTGCTTCTTGCCGGTCAGGCGGTCCCCGGACGGGGATGGTTGCCAAAGCTCTTGCGGCAAATTTCCACCAATCCGCTCATCCTCGCCAGCGCGGCCGGGTTTTTGTATTCGTTTTCCGGATGGGGTTTGGTAACGGCGGTCGAGCGTCCGCTTCAGGTTTTGGCCCAGCTCGGGCTTCCGTTGGCCCTGTTGTGCATCGGAGGTTCCCTGGTGTTGGTTCCCGTCAAGGGGAGCGCGGCGGCCGCCACGGCCGCCGCCTGGATCAAGGTCGGGGTGGGGCCGTTGTGCGGGTTCATGGCGGCGTGGATGCTGGGCGTGCCGAGGGAGACCATGCTGGTGGCGTTGATTTATCTGGCCAGCCCCACGGCGGCGGCCTCTTACGTGCTGGCGAGGCAACTCGGCGGAGACGAGGCGATGGCGGCGGCGGCGGTGGTTTTGAGCACGCTGTTTTCCTTGATTTCACTCAGCGTGGTGGTGGCCATGGTGTGAGGCGCGGCTTCAGCTTTCTCCTTGGAAACGGTCGGCCGAACCGCCGCTCCACCCGAGCTTGGTCCGCAAGATGCCGAAATGTTTGTGGTCCGCCAATTGCACCAGAGGCACCTTGCGGGGGGAAAGTTTGATGGCGAGGGGCGTGCCGGGACTGATCTCCCGGGTTCGCTGCCCGTCGAGAACGACCGACAGGGGGTGTTCGGAATCGGCGCCCGTGACCGCCAGTTCAACCGAGTCCTCAAAAATCACCGTTCGGTTGCTGAGGGTGTGGGGACAAATCGGCGTCATGATGATGACGCGCGCGCCGGGATGGGTGATGGGACCGCCGGCCGAAAGGTTGTAGGCGGTGGAACCGGTCGGGGTGGCGAAAATCAGGCCGTCGCACCCGTAGCGGGTGATGCGTTCCCCGTCGGCGAAAACATCCAGGGAAATCAGGCGCGAGGATCCGGTTTCTTTGATGACGATGTCATTGAGGGCAATGTCATCCGGATCCTCCCCGCACTGAAGCAGGGTACGGTTGGAAACGGAATGGTGCCCGGCCAGCACGGCCGCGAAAGAATCCCGCGCTTCCTCCGGGGTGAAGGTGGTGAGAAAACCGAGGGAGCCGCGGTTTACCCCGATGATGGGCACGTTTTCCCGCGCGGCCTCGACGGCGGCTCCGAGCAGCGTGCCGTCACCGCCGATCACGCAACAGGCGTCGCGGCCGCGGAGTAATCCGCGGGGGACCGGAAAAGACGTCGTCCGCTCGACCGAGGCCCCCGCCGAGCGGGCCGTTTGGATCAAGTCATCCGCCAGCCCGACCGCCCCGGATTTTTCGGTATTGATGACGAAGGCGATGTTTTGCAGTGGTTTCATTGGTGGACCTTTCCCCATATCATCACGCCGGGGGCGGGGCTGTCGATGCCGGAAGACGGTGGACGGAAGTGAGGACGGGGCATTCCCGAATGGGGTCACCGGGGTTGCTTTTGGTGGCGGATATTGCAAACTCTTGGTGTGATTCCTTTTTAATCGGTTTCCCTTAAGCAGCGGTCCGCCTTTTACCTAAGAAAAAGGATTGTTTAATTGCCCATTTCGGGGGCGGGTTGAAGGAAAAGGTGATATTTTCATGACAATGCGCTTTCAAAACAGTCAGGTAACGTTGACCGCGCGAACTGGTTGCCGAAAAGGGATTCTTTCGGTTTTGGCCTTGCTCGCGGCCGGTGCTTGGACGATGGCATCCGAAGAGGTCGAAACGCCCGAATACCGGGGGTTGTGGGTTGATTCCTGGGGAGAGGGGTTCAAAACCGAAAGCCAAATCAATCAATTGATCGAGCAGGCGGGAACATCCGGGTTTAATATACTGCTGCCCCAAATCAGGAAGCGGGGAGAGGTCTACTTTAACAGTTCCCTGGAACCCCGTGCCGCGGAGTTGGCGGACGATTTTGATCCGTTGCGAGTTCTGATTGAGAAAGCGCGCGCGGCCGACCCACCGTTGCAGGTTCATCCATGGGTAGTCATGTATCCGGTTTGGAATAACTTTCGGCGGGCGCCCGATTCTCCCAAACATGTTTTCAGTCGGCATCCGGATTGGTTGACCCTCAACCGGGAGGGTGGCGCCTGGGATGGCGGCGGTTACAATTTGGATCCTGGGCACCCCGGCGTGCAGCAACATCTGTATGACGTGGTTATGGAGATTTTGCGGGACTACGAGGTGGACGGGATCCATTTGGACTACATCCGCTACCGGGGCCCGGAATGGGGTTACAACGAAACATCGGTGGAACGATTCAAGCGCATCCACGAACGAACCGGCGTCCCGTTTCACAACGACGAGTTGTGGGAGCAGTTCCGGAGGGAGCAAGTAACCGCCCTGGTGCGGCGCATCTACGCGGGGGCGGCGGCCATCCGCCCGGAAGCCGCCGTTTCAGCGGCCACCATCACGTGGGCACCCGGCCCCGAAAGCACCCGCCATTGGACCCGCACCGCGGCGTACGGACGGGTGTTTCAGGAATGGCCGGAATGGATGAACGAAGGGATTCTCGATTTGAACATGCCAATGGCCTATTTTGACCTGAATCGTTACGGGCTGGCGTGGCAGCGTTGGACCTCCTATATCAAGGACCACGAGCACAACCGCCACACCGCCATCGGTATTGGGTTTTTCACCAACAGCATCCGCTCCTCCCTGTTGCAAATCATTGACGCCCGCCAAGCCGGACCCGGCGGGGGAACGGTCGAGGGGGTTGCCGGCTTCTCCTCCCGCTCCACCAACAACGAGAACCGGCCCTCCTGGGCTTTGTTTTACGCTCTGCGGGCCGGGGAAGAAGGGCTGCCGGCCCCGTTTGCCAATCCCGCTCCCGTCCCCGTCATGCCATGGAAAACGGCGCCCACCCTGGGACATGTGCATGCCTCCTTTTCGCCGGATGATGATGGCCGTCCTTTCCGGTTGCGCGGAGATGGTTTTCTGCGCAACACCGTCGCCGATTCAGCGGGCAACGTGATTTTCGTGAATTTGCCGGAGGGCGAATACGAGTTGTTCCCGACCGACCGGTCCGAAGAGGGGGAACGGATTACCTTGGTGGTGGAAGCCGGAAAAGTGACCCACCACGAGCCCGGGGAAACCTTCACCGATGCGGACGAAGACCCGGTGGCTGACGGCAATCCCGGCGAATGAAACCGTGGCGCGTTGCGGGTGGTTGACTTTGCGGCCCCCTTTCGGCGATGGACGCCCGGAATCCGTTCAGGGAGCCGGGGCGGCGTCGGGAGAAGGTTCCGCCGGAGGCGTTGGCACTGCCGGTGCTGATTTTTCGTTAAACAGCAGGATGAAGAAAACCATCACCACCGCCGCCATGCCGGCCGGCACCAGCCAGATCGACTGCCAGTCAAGCACCGCCACTTCCGTCACCGGATCAACCGTGGTGAAGGCATCCACAATGCGTCCGCTGAAAACCGAACCGATGAACGCGCCCACCCCGAAAGTAATGAAGGCCAAAAACCCCTGGGCCGCGCCGCGGATTTCCGGGGAGGCTTTCTTGTTCACGTAGATTTGCCCGGCCACGAAAAAGAAATCATAACAAATCCCGTGCAGGATAATGCCCGCGTATAACATGAAAACCATGGATTCCGCGTCACCGAAACCGAACAAAACGTAGCGGATGACCCAAGCCAGCATGCCCACGATCAACACCTTTTTGATCCCCCAGCGGATCAGGAAAAACGGCAACACCAGCATGAAGAAAATTTCCGAAACTTGCCCCATGGTCATTTTCGCGGCCGCGTTGGCGACACCGATGTCGTTGAGAAAACGGTTGGCAAAGGCGTAGTAAAACGCCAGCGGGATGCAGATGAGGAGGCAGCTGATAATGAACACCAGAAACGAGCGTTCTTTCAGCAGGCTGAGCGCGTCCAGTCCCAGCACGTCCCTGGCGGTGACCCGTTTCCCGGCCGCCCTGGGCGGGGTGTTGGGCAGGGCGAAGCAATAAGCGCCCATCAGGACCGAGAGCACCGCCCCTATTTTCAGGGGAACCGCTGTCGGCTCCAGTTGGAGAAAGCCGACCGTGAGGCCCGCGATGATCCAACCGATGGTGCCCAGCACCCGCACGCCGGGAAACTGGCGCTCGGGGTCCCGCATGTGGTGAAAGCAAAGCGTGTTGGTCAGGGCCAGCGTCGGCATGTAGCAAAGGGAGTAGAGCAACAGCACCCAGAGGAACCCGGTTTCACCCAGAGTTTGGGAGGCCAGGAAAAGAAACAATCCGCCGGCGATGTGCAGCACCCCCAGCATTTTCTGATTGGCGAAAAACCGGTCGGCGATCATCCCGACGAAGAACGGGGAAATCATGGCCGCCACCGCCGTGGTGCTGTAGGCCAGTCCGATCACCGTTCCGCTGAATCCGAGGGTTTGCCCCAGATATGTTCCCATGGTGACATACCAGACGCCCCAGATGGCGTATTGGAGGAACATCATGATGGAGAGTTTCAGTCGCAGCGTAGTGTCCATAAGCGGATGTGAGAAAGCCTCTGGTTCAACAAGCTGTCAATGGCAAACCGAGGGGGGAACGCACCCGGAGCGGCGCATCCCGAAATTGTCAGCCCAAGCCGTCTGGCATGCGGTGTACAAGGGGAGCGCCCTGCTTCAGTGGGCGGCATGCGGTTGACAAGCGGATACCCCGGGGCCTCGTTTCGCCGCCTAAAGGCTGGCGCTCCTGCTTTCGCGGGAGCTACCGACTTCACGCCGGACTGCCGACCAAGCCTGTCACGCCGACAGGCGGAAGGTCTGGCAGCTGCGTTGCGTTCGCCAAGTGGAGCGCCCTGCTTCAAGCGGGCGGCATGCGGTGTGCAAGCGGTGCCCCCGGGGCCTCGTTTCGCCGGCTCAAGCACGGCGCTCCGGGACTCGTGGCTCCAAAGGCGGCGTTCGCAGCGAGTGTGCAGTCATCCGGCGAAGGCGGATGCTAACTTCCTTTCCCTCATCCCAGGGCGTCCAGCAGGCGGGATTCCGTTTCCTGGCGGAATTGGCGCAGGTGCAGGCCGTAATAGTGCCCGCGGGCGGCGAGCAATTCGTCGTGGGTGCCGCTTTCGAGGATGCGCCCTTGCCCGATCACCAGAATGCGGTCGGCCGACCGGATGGTCGAAAGGCGGTGCGCGATGACAAAGCTAATCCGCCCTTGGAACATCGCCTTCAATCCCCGCTGGATCAGTTGTTCGGTCTCGGTGTCGATGGAGGAGGTGGCCTCGTCCATGATGAATAGCCGCGGGTCGGCCAGCAGGGCGCGGGCGAAGGAAACGAGCTGCTTCTGGCCGGTGGAGAGCAGGTTGCCCCCTTCGCCGACTTCCGTGTCGTAGCCGTTTTCCAATTGGCGGATAAACCCGTCGGCGTTGACCAGGCGGGCGGCCTCCTCGACGTCCCCGTCGGTCGCGTCGAGGCGTCCGTAGCGAATGTTGTCCCGCACGGTCCCGCTGAATAGGTGGGGGCCTTGGAGGACGATGCCGAGTTTTGCCTGATACCAGGACAGGCTCCGCTGGCGGTAATCGGTGCCGTTGACGAGGATGGTCCCGCCGGTCGGCTCGTAAAAGCGGGCGGCGAGATTGACGATGGTGCTCTTCCCGCCGCCGCTGGCGCCGACCAGGGCAATGGTCTCCCCGGCCCGCACGGTGAGATTGAAACCTTGCAGCACCGGTTCGCCCGATTCGTAGGCGAAATCGACATCGCGGAATTCCAGGGATTCGATGGTGTCCGGTCCGCCATCCGGCGCGGTTCCGACCGGCCGGTCCTCCAAGTTCCCCTCGCGCAGGCGGGCGGCGACTTCGGCGCTGTCGCGGATTTTGGGTTCCGTGGCGAGCAGGCTGAGCACCCGTTCGCCCGCCGCCTGCGCCCCCTGCATTTGCACGAGCACTTGGGCGATTTGGTTGATCGGGTTGAAAAACTGTCCGGTGTAAAAGATGAAGGCGACCAGCGTGCCGAGGGTCAGGTTGTCCCGCAAAACCTCGCCGCCTCCGTGCCAGAGCACGATGCCCGCCGCCACGCTCCCGATGGCCAGCACAATCGGCAGGTAAACCGCCGACTGCAGGGCGTGTTGCAGGGAAAACCGGTACATGCTGCCCGAAAGTTGCTGGAATTCCTTCAGGTTTTCCTTTTCCCGCACGAGGGTTTTGGTCGTGCGCATCCCCTGCAACGCTTCGGAAAAGGAGGCGGTGATCATGGAATTGTATTTGCGGGTTTCACGGGCGCTCAAGAGAAGCTTTTTCTGAAACCAGGCACTGATGAAAACCAACGGCGGGACGGTGGAGAGCACCAGCAGGCCGAGCACCGGATGCAGAAACACCAGCACGGCGGCGATCATGATGACCAGGCAGACCGCCCAGATCAGATCGAGCGTTCCCCAGGCGATGATGCGGGCGAGTTTGTCACAGTCCGAGGTCAGCCGCGAAATCATCCAGCCGAGCGGACGGTGGTCGAAGTAGGCGAATTCCAGCTCCTGCAGCCGGCGAAAGCTGTCCCGCCGGATGTCGTGACTCATGTGGTTGGACAAACCGCCGGCCATGTTGATGAACAGCCACACCCCGGACGACAGCGCAAGAGCCAGGCCGGTGTAAACCGCCGCCGGCGCGAGGAGGTTCATCTCCGGCCCGCGGGCCATCACGTCGTCCACCGCCCAGCGGGTGACCAGGGCAAAGCTGGCGTCGCAGATGGCGATGCAGAAGGCGGCGATGCCCAGCGTGATCAAAAGGCGCCGGTAGGGCAGGGCGTGCCGGAAAATCCGCGCCCAGAGGCGCAGGTCGAGTCGGCTGCTGAAAACATCTTCCTGGGGAGCGGTGTTCATGGATTGGATACGGTTGGATCGCGTTTCGCCGTTTTCGGCGGGCGGTTGATTTCGTTTTGGATTTCCCAGAGTCTCCGGTAGAGGCCGTCGCGGGCCGCCAGCTCGAGGTGGGTTCCCTGTTGGATGACCCGCCCGCCATCGAGCACGAGGACCAGATCGGCGTGGGCGAGGGTGGAGAGACGGTGGGCGATGACGAGCGTGGTGCGCCGTCCGTGGCGGGCGCGCAACGCTTCGAGAATGATGGTCTCGGTTTCCGCGTCCACCGCGCTGAGGGCGTCGTCGAGCAAGAGCACGGGAGCCTCCCGCAGCAGCGCGCGGGCGAGGGCGACACGCTGGCGTTGCCCGCCGGAGAGGGTGATGCCGCGCTCGCCGATCAGCGTGTCGTAGCCGTGCGGGAAGGTGGCGATGGTGTCGTGGATGTGGGCGGCCTGGGCCGCGCCGGCAACTTCCTCCGGCTCCGCTCCGTTCCGTCCCAGCCGGATGTTGTCCCCGATGGTTTTGGAATAGAGGAACGGTTCCTGCATGACCACGCTGAACTGCGCCCGCAACCAGATCCGGTCGAGGTCGCGCAACTCGTGTCCGTCAAACCGGATGGAACCGCTTTGGTAATCGTAGAGCCGCAGCAGCAGGTGCATCAGAGTGGATTTGCCCGCGCCGGAAGGACCGACGATGGCGAGGGTTTGCCCCGGTTCCACGGTGAAGGAGACGCCGTTGATGGCGGCTTGCTCCGGCGTGTGGCCGAAGACGATGTCCCGCGCCTCGATGCGGCCGGCCGGTTTCTCTGGCGGCGCGGCCGGATGGGCCGGCCCGCTCTCCTCG
>PXDN01000310.1 GCA_003566375.1 Opitutia bacterium | reverse complement strand
GCCAGCGGTGTTGCCGGTGGGGCCGCAGTCGGTCCACCAGGACGCGACCCTGGCTTTCACCATGCAAGCGGTCGATCCCGACATTCCGGCCAACGCCATCACTTTCAGTCTGGATGCCGGCGGGCCGGCCGGTGCCTCGGTGAATCCGCAGAGCGGGTTGTTCACCTGGACGCCGGCAAGGGATGTGGCGCCGGGCGGATACACCTTCACCGCGCGGGCGACCGACGATGGGGAGCCGCCCCTGAGCGGAACCCGAATGTTCACCGTGACCGTGTTGCCCTTCCGGGCCGATCTCGCCATCGACTTTCCGGATACGGTGTTGACCTGGACGGAAGGGGAGCCTCCCGCCCGGCTCGCTCCGGAGGCCGTTGTGAGTGCCGTCGAAGCGTTGGATTTCGGGGTTGGGGAGGTGATCGTCCGATTCACCGAAGGCGGTTCTTCGGGCGACCGCCTGTGGCTCACGTCCGGACCGGCCGGCGGCTCCCTGTATTCACTGGATGGCAACACGGTGTTGCGGGACGGAGTTCCGCTGGCGGTGATCAGCGGGAGCGGGACGCCCGGCCAACCGTTGCGGCTGGACCTCGCCGGACCGGCCGGACTGGTCGAAGTGGAGGGGCTGTTGCGAAGGCTGGTTTTTGAAAACGACCTGCGGTTTCCCGCGGCGGGCATCCGCTTGGTGGAGGCGGAGATTATCGACAGCGAAGGCCGCCGTGCCGTCGCCACGCGGGCGGTGAATGTCGTTCCGGTCAACGCCGACCCGGTTTTGCTCGAGTCGCCCGTTCTCGCCACGACTTTCGGGCAACCGCTCGATTTTTCCTCCTCCGCATTGCTCTCCGCCGTCATCGATCCCGACGGCGACCCGCTGCACTTGGTTCTCGCTCCGGGAGCAACCGACGAAGGCGGCTCGGTGACGGCGCGGGCAAGCGGTTTCCGCTACCAACCGCCTCCCGGCTTCAGCGGCTGGGACAGTTTCGGATTCGGGGCGTCCGATCCCTTCGGCGGTTTGGTCAACGGCAACGCCCTGGTGTGGGTGCGCGGTCCGGACGATCCGTCCGCCGTGGCCTTTGTCAATGACACCGAAACGGGGGTGCGGGTGGCCGGCATTCCCCGCGCCCGCTTCCGGGTGGAGTGGAGCGTGTTCGACGGGCCGTTGCAAACGCTGGGGGAGGTCCGCCTTTCCCCGCAGGGAACCGCCTTGCTGCCCGGTTTGCCGTCCGGGGTGAATCCCGCCGACATCGAGCTGCGCCTCCTCCTGCTCGAACCGCTGATGGACATATTCCGCGCCGATCCCGTTGCCATCCGGGCACTCGGTCATCCGGGCGAATTGTTTCTCATCGAATTCTCGGGTGATTTGGTGAACTGGCAGGCGCTGGAAGCGGGCACCGTCCCGGCCAACGGCGTGATTGAGCTTACCGATCCCGTTTCCTCCACCGTTGCGGGACGTTTCTACCGGCTGACCTTTCCCTGACATCGGAAACCGAACCCGGGCACCGCCGGTTCCCGGCCGCGGACGCGGAAAACCAACCCGTGGTGAAAAAAAGGTTTCCGTTTGTCAGCGGGCTGGGGCATCCCTTGTTTGAACGGGTTTCGACACGGGATGAATGTCACTGATTTCATGCAAACCATGCCGCCGGTCGGACTGGCGCTGATCTTCGCCGCCGGCTTGACCGGGCTGACGCTGGGCGGGGATTGGCTTTGCCGGGGAGCGACCGGATTGAGCGTGCGCATGAACATCCGGCCGGTGGTGGTCGGCCTAACGGTGGTTTCCGTCGCCACCTCGATGCCGGAACTGTTCACCTCCCTCGCCGGATCGCTAAGCGGGGCCGACGGGCTGGCCATAGGCAACATCGTGGGCAGCAACATCGGGAACATCGGCCTGATTCTCGGAATCGCGGCCATTGTTTCGCCGCTGGTGGTGCGGGCGAGGCTGATTCGCGCGGATGTCCCGATTTTGATCGCGGTTTCCCTGATTTTCACCTTTCTGTGCGCCACATCCCTTTCGCGTTGGGACGGGGTGTGGCTGCTCCTGCTTTGCGCGGGTTATTTCGTTTTTCTGTTGCGGCGGACCGGACAAGGAGAGGAGTCGGACATTGATGTGGGGGAGGTCGAAGAGGCGGCCCGTCATTCTCCCGGCCGCATCGCGGTCTTGATTTCCGCGGGCGCGGTGGCACTCGCCCTGGGGGCGGAACTGCTGGTGCGCTCCTCGGTGGAGACGGCCTCGCGTCTCGGGGTGGGAGACGCGCTTATCGGGTTGACCGTTGTGGCGGTGGGAACGAGCTTGCCCGAGCTGGCAACCTCGATCACGGCCGCGCTCAAACGGCAGGCGGATTTGTGCGCCGGCAACATTGTCGGCTCGAATCTGTTCAATCTCATTTTGATCAGCGGGGTGGTGGCCTTGGCCGCACCGATTCAGGTGGAACGGGAATTGTTCGCCCTCGAATTTCCGGTGATGCTTTTCTTCACCTTTTTGCTCTGGCCGGTCTTTTTCACCGGCAGGATGGTCAGCCGCGGGGAAGGGGTGGTGTTGCTGGGGCTCTACGCGCTGTTTATCCTGGCGACGATCCACGCCCGGGCGGGGCTTTGGTGATCAAGGCTTCCGCCGGGATGATTTTTTTGCCATTTTGACTCACCATGTCCGAACAAAAACCTGTATTATTAATCATCCGCGACGGTTGGGGTGTGAACCACGAATCCGGCCACGACGCTTTCAATGCCGTGAAACTGGCCCGCACGCCCTGCGACGACAAATTGCGCGCAACCTATCCGGTCACCGAACTGGCCGCCTGCGGCCCCGATGTCGGGCTTCCTCCCGGCATCATGGGCAACAGCGAGGTTGGTCACCAAAACATCGGAGCGGGGCGGATCGTCGATCAGGAGTTGGTTCGCATCAACAAAGCCATCGAGCGCCGCGAGGTGAAGGAGAACCCGGTGCTGGCCGGAGCGGTTGCGCGGTTGCGGGAAACCGGAGGGAAGTTTCACCTGATGGGCATTGTTTCCGACGCCGGGGTGCACGGCATGCTGGAGCACCTTTACGGACTCTTGCGGATCTTGAAAGAACTGGAGGTGGCGGAAGTGTGCGTGCATGCCTTCACCGACGGCCGCGACACCAGTCCGACCAGCGGTCTGCGTTTTGTCCGCGCGGTCGATGACCAATGTCGGGAAATCGGCATTGGCCGCATTGCCTCCGTCTGCGGCCGGTTCTGGAGCATGGACCGCGACAACCGCTGGGAGCGCGTGCGGCCCGCCTACGATTGCCTGACCGGGCGCGCGGTTGAGCGGACCGCCCGTTCGGCGGAGGAGGCGGTGCAAGCCTACTACGATTCCCCCCTCGATGAATCCCGCAAAGGTGACGAGTTTGTGCAACCCACGCAAATCCTCGATGAGAACGGCGAACCGGCCGGAGTGATCGCCGACGGCGACGCGGTGTTGTTTTACAATTACCGGGGCGACCGTCCGCGCGAACTGACCAAAGCGTTTGTTTTTGACGATTTCGGGGGATTCGACCGGGGGCGCAAACTCGACTTGGATTTCATCACCATGACCGCCTACGAAGAAGGGTTGCCGGTCAAGGTGCTGTTTCCCAAACCACCGAAGATGGTCAACATACTCGGGGATTACATCAGCGCCCGCGGCATCCCCCAGTTTCGCTGCGCGGAAACTGAAAAATACCCGCACGTCACCTTTTTCTTCAACGATTACCGGGAGGAGCCGTTTCCCCTGGAGGACCGCAAAGTGGTTCCCAGCCCGAAAGTGCCGACCTACGATTTGCAGCCCGACATGTCGGCGCCGGAAGTCGCCCGCGCGGCCCGCGAGGCGATTTTGTCACGCAAATACGGGTTGATCGTGGTGAATTTCGCCAACCCCGACATGGTTGGGCACACCGGTTCGCTTCCCGCCGCCATCCAGGCGGTGGAGACGGTGGACGGTTTGGTGGGCAACCTGCTGGAAGCGTTGGAGCAGGTGGACGGCAAAGCGGTGGTTACGGCCGATCACGGCAACGCCGACCAGTTGTGGGATCCGGGAAACAACACCGCCCACACTTCGCACACCCTCAACCCGGTGGAGATGTTTGTGGTCGGGGAGGGGTGCGAACAATGGAAATTGCGGAGCGGCGGTCGCCTGGCCGACATTGCTCCGACGATCCTCGACCTGATGGGGCTTCCGCAACCGAAGGAGATGACCGGCGACAATCTGATCATCCGGGGTTGAGGAACCCGGGCAAAGAAAAGGCGGGTGGCCTACCCCAAAGCCACCCGCCAGCTGCTTTCTTACTTAGTTACCCCAAAACCCCCGCTATGCGGGGGAAATTGATTATGGAAGTAACCAAACGGTTCTTTTCGCGTTCGTCAATGGTTTTTTGAAAAAAACTTCCGTTTTTTTATTCTCAGATATGAATGGCTTCGTTGTGCACTGCCGCCGCTGCTTCGGCGAGAGCCTCGGCCAAGGTTGGGTGGGCGTGGATGGTGCCGTGAATATCCTCGACCGTCGCCTCCAGGGACATGGCCAAACCGAATTCGGCGATCAGCTCGGTCGCTTCCGCTCCGATGATGTGGACGCCGATGATTTCCCCGTCCTCCTCCGCGCTGAGCACTTTCACGAAACCTTCGGATTCGTTGGAGGCGACCGCCTTCCCGGAGGCGGTGAACGGGAATTTGCCCACCTTGTAGGCGATGCCGGCTTCCTTGGCCGCCTGCTCGGTCATCCCTTGGCTGGCCACCTGGGGCTGGCAGTAGGTGCAACCCGGGTATTTGGTGACCCGCCGCGGCGTGGAATGGTTCAACATCCCATTGACCGCCTGCACGGCTTCGAAGGTGGCGGTGTGGGCCAGCCAGGGCGGGCCGATGATGTCGCCGGCCGCGTAAACGCCTTTCACGCTGGTTTGGTAATGGTCATCCACTTTGAGGTAGCCGCGTTTGTCGAGGTCCGGTTTCACCCGCGGGGAAAGCGCGCCTTCCAGATTCGGAACAACTCCGATCGCCAGCAGCACGCAATCGACCGAGGCTTTTTCCCGTTTGTCGTCCTTGTCCACCATTTCGAGGGAAACGCCTTTTGCGGTGACCTTGATGTTTTCCACTTTGGTGGAGACGCGGCAGTCGATCCCCTGTTTTTGGAAAGAGCGGGTCAGGATTCGGGAGCATTCGGCGTCCTCGACCGGCAGGATTTGGGGCAGGAACTCGACCAGTGTGACCTTGGCGCCAAACGCGTTGAAAAAGTAGGCGAATTCAACCCCGATCGCGCCCGCTCCGACGATGGTGATCGACTTGGGCATTTTTTTCAGGACCAAGGCTTCCCGCGAGGTGAGGATTTTTTCCCCGTCCACTTTTACATCGGGCAAAGCGCGGGCGCGGCAGCCGGTGGCGAGCAGAATGTTTTTGGTTTTCAGAAACCGGCCCTTCTCCTTGCCGTCGGTGATCTCGACCATGCCCGGCACGCTGACGGTTCCCCGGCCGACGATGTAATCCACCTTGTTTTTGCGGAAAAGCATTTCGATGCCCTTCGCCATTTGGTCGGCCACGCCGCGGGAACGGCCAATCACTTTTTCGAAGTCGAAACCCGGTTTTTCGCAACGCAGGCCGAACTCTTCCGCCTTTTGCATCTTGCGGTAAAGCTCGGCGCTTTTGAGCAGGGCCTTGCTCGGGATGCAGCCCCAGTTCAGGCAAGTGCCGCCGGCGCGCTCCACTTCCACACAGGCGACTTTGCCGCCCAATTGGCCGGCGCGGATCGCCGCGGCATAACCGGCGGGACCTCCGCCAATAACCACCAGATCGTAAGTTTGATTTTCGGACATGATAAAAAAATGAAAAACGGGTTGAACGACCCGGAACCGGAAAGATCAGATGTCGATTACGTCATCGTCATCGGACTTCCGCCGACCCGGCGGCCGGCCGCCTTTTTGGCGGTCAACCTTGCCATAAAGCAGGGAATTCGCGGCCAAACTGATAATGCTGATGATCAGACTGCCGAGCAAGGCCGAACCGAAACCGGCGACTTCGAAACCCCGCACCAGGGAGCCGACCAACAGGAAGAGAAAGGAATTGATGACAATCAGGCCGAGACCCATCGTCAAAACAATAAACGGCAGGGTGAACAGGATCAGCAGCGGTTTCAGGATGATGTTGAAAAAGCTCAGCAGCAGCACCGCCACGATCAAGGTCGCGCCGGTTTCGTAACCGATCCCCGGCACCACGTGGGCGCTGATCAAGACCCCAAGGGCCAGCAGCAGCCAGGATTGCAGCAGAAGAAATATCGGTTTGTTGGTTTTCACAAGGCCGCAAGGGTGGCGGTCCGGCGGATCGAAAGCGAACCAAATGCGTCCGGAACCTGATGCGGATCAGGCGGCGAAAATGAATGCGAAAAAGAACAGCATCAACAAGCCGAGGACCAGGGAAAGAACGATGTCCACCCAGCCAAGCACGATTCCGGCGATGGCGAACCCTTCACCCTGTTCATTCCGGTTGTCCCCCATTTCCCGGCGCGCGGAGTTGCCGAGAAAAATGGCTATGATACCAAGCACAAACGGAACGGGGATAAAAAGGGCCGCCAGCCCAATTGCGAACGAGGCGATCGCCTTGGAGTTGGTGGCCGCCACCCGCGGACGGGATTGGGCGAGGGGGGGTGTCGGTGAAGTTACGGGAGGTTGATTTTGCATGGGAAACGATTGGTAGGTTTGGTTTGGTGTTTTAGTTAAGGAGATGGGTCCAGCCAGGGAAGGGCGAATCCGGGGGCGGCTTCCGGAACCGGGTCGATGCCGAGCAGACGGCTGACGACGGCATGCAGTTGCAGGTGGTGAACCGGCCCCAGATCGAGGCCGCCGAGCGGGTCCGGATGGCGGTAAATGAACAGCGGGGTCAGCATCTCGCGGTTTTCCGCCGGATCGTACCCGTGCATGCCCAGCGGTCCGCCGACTTCTTCCGCCGACAGGGTGAGTTCCCGCGGGCGGCGGCTAAAGGTGTATCCGGTGTCGAGCACCATCACGACATCACCCGCGCGGTGCGGATGGGCGTAATTCCAGCGCTCCGGCAATTCTTCCCGGCGGAACGCCCGGACGAAATCATGGCCCGCGGCGGCTTCGAGCGCGCCCTCCATCCACTCGCGCCTCCGGTCCCCGTCCGAAACTTGGTCGAAATGAAAATGGGCGATGTTGGCGCTGGTCACGGTGGTGACGCCCTCCGCTCCCTCCAATCCGGAGAGATGGCCGGGGTGGACGAGGGTGTGGGTTTCGCTCATTCCGTGGTCGGATGTGATGATCACATACAATGGCCCGGCGTCCGGCCCGGCGCGTTCTTCCCACAACGTTTTGATTCGCTCCATCAAACTGCCAAGCAAGGCGTCGGCGGCCGCCATCGCTTTATCCACTTCCGGGGAGTCGGGACCGTGGGCGTGGCCTTCCTTGTCGGGCGATTCTCCGTAGCCCATCAACAGCCGCAAGGGCGGCTCTTCCCGGTCGTTTTCCCAAATTTCCAACAATCGCCCGGTGCGCTCCCCGTCGGCGAGGCCGCGCGGGTAAGCCTCTCCGTGGTAAGACGAGCGGATGTCGCCCCGCTGGTTGTGGGAGAGGGGCCAATCGACCACCGCCGTCCGCACCCCCTGTTTTTCCGAGTTGAGCCATATCGGTTCGGCTTCCAACAGGGCGGCATCCCCCGGGAACCGGTATATCCGCCGTGTTCGATCATCGTAAAATGAATTGCCGGTCACGCCATGAGCCCCGGGCAAAACGCCGGTGGCCTTGGAAACGTGGGTGGAGAAGGTGAGGGAGGGAAAAACCGGTTCCGCTTCCAGGCTGTAAGCGCCATCCCGCCGGAGCTTGTCAAAGGCGGGCGTTTCGGCCCGGTCGAGGTAGTCGGGCCGGATGCCGTCGAAACTGATCCACACCACGGTGGCGGGTCCGGCGGTCGCGGCTTCGCGGGTTGCGGCGCAACCGGTAAGCAGCATGGCCGCGGCCGCGGTGGACAGCAGGCGGAATGCAAGGTTTGGGATGTCACGCATGCCCATCACCCAAACCGCTTGGGCCGCGGGGGGCAAGAACCCCCTTGCGGAAAATCGAAATCGGGATCGAAATCAAAATCGAGATCGGGATCATCTCCATTCCCACACCGAGAGCTTGTCCCGGCGCGGTTCAGGGCACGGTGAGAACGACGCCGTGCAAACCGGCGGCATCCGCGCGCGCGCCGCCGCCCGCGCCGGTCGAGGGCGGGCGCAGCACCCAGCGGTTTTTCAATTCCTCATGGAGGTCCAGCAAATCCTGGCGGCTGCCGACCGTGAATTCGATGGTTTTGGCGTGGGTGGTGACGGGGTATTCCTTAAACAACAGCATTTCATCCAGCGGAACCTCGTCCGAAGCCCGCCGCATGATTTGGGAGGTCCGAAGTCTGGCCTCGCGCGAGCCGGGAAGCTCGGAGGCGCGGGTTTCGGGAGCGTCCGCCGGGGTCACCGGCGCGGCATGGTAAATGCGGAGTTGCAACGGGCTGCCCGTCATGTCGATCACCAGTTCGGTCACGCGAAAGGCGGCGGTGCGGTAGTTCTGCAGGGAGATGGAATTGATCGACTGGACCCGTCCGAAATACTCGCCTCCCCGCCCGATTTTGAGGCCAAACAGCTCGGTGTTGGGAATGCGCTCAACGCCGACCTCCGCCGCGGCGGTTGAGGCCGCGGCGAGCAGAACAAACAAACACGCTCGCAGGGAGATCATCGGGCGGGAATTTCTCAATATGGATTTCGGGCGCCAACCGGTGCCGCGCGACCCGTTCCCGGGGAGCGCGCGGCTGGCTGGACTCACTCGTCGTCGCTGTCCTCCATGAATTGCACGCCGTCTTCACCGACATCGTCCCCGAAAGCGCCTCCCCGTTGATTGCTCCGGCGGTGGGTTTTTTCGTATTCCTTTTGCCCCTCGACGGAAAAACGGGTGAAGGGTACGGCTGCCAAACGTTCCTTGTTGATCGGTTTGCCGGTGATTTCACAGGTGCCGTATGTGCCTTTTTTAATGCGCTTCAAGGCCTCTT
>PXDN01000179.1 GCA_003566375.1 Opitutia bacterium | reverse complement strand
GGTCTCTTTAACGACAGTTTCGTGCAAATCCGGGGCGGTATCGACGAGGGAGACCGCATCCTGCTGGCTCCCCCGCGCCGCACCTCCGAAGAGGATTTCCTGCCCGGCATGCTGGGCGACGCCGAGATCGCGGCCTTGTCGGCGGCACCCGCCCAGGGAAACGGCGGGCCGGTGGCGGAAGCGTCCCGGGAGCCGTCCGCCGCGGAGACCAGCGCGGAAGGCGGCGGGGAACGGCGGCGGCCGGCGGGCTGGGAAAATCTTTCCGCCGAAGAACGGGAGGCCCTCCGCGCCCAACGGCGGGAATCGGGCGGGGGCCAGGCCCGCGCCGCCCGCTCCCAGGACGGGCCGACGTCCCGGTAAACGAAGAGCCAGACGACAAAGCATTCCATGGAAGACATCATCCGCATCGAAAACGTGCGCAAAGTTTACAAGCTCGGGGCCATTGAGGTGGAAGCCTTGAAAGGGGTTTCGATCCGATTCAAAAAAGGGTCCTACTGGGCGATCATGGGCTCCTCGGGCTCCGGGAAATCGACTCTGCTCAACTTGCTCGGCTGTCTCGACCGCCCGACCTCCGGCCGTTATTTCCTGGGGGAGGACGACGTGTCCGATCTCGACGATGACCAGCTTTCCGACATCCGCGGCCAACGCATCGGGTTCATTTTTCAATCCTACAACTTGATCGATCAGTTGACGGTGCTGGAAAACATCCACGTCCCCCTCTTTTACCAAGGCAAGGATTCACCCGAGGTTTTCGAACAATGCGCCGCCCTCGCCGAACGCGTCGGTCTCGGCGACCGTCTTCACCACCGGCCGAGTGAACTCTCCGGCGGCCAGCAGCAGCGGGTGGCCATCGCCCGCTCCCTCGCCAACGACCCGCTTGTTATCCTCGCCGATGAACCGACCGGCAACCTCGACTCCAAAACCGAGGACGAGGTGCTCGACTTGGTGGACGAACTCCACCGGCAGGGCAAAACCATCATCATGGTCACCCATGACGACCATGTGGCCGAACGCGCCGAACGCGTCCTCCACCTGAAGGACGGCTTGATCCACCGCATGGTCGAGAACCGCAAAGAAGAGGAAGAACCCGTCTCCTGATGTAGTCCCGGCCCCCCTGCCCAACTTCCACCACCACATGTTGCCGTTTCGCCTCCTCAACACCATCCGTCTCGGCGTCAAAAACCTGCTGCTCCACAAAATGCGGTCGGTCCTGACCATGCTCGGGATCATTTTCGGCGTGGCCTCGGTTATCGCCATGCTGGCCATCGGCGAAGGCGCCTCTTACGAGGCGCAGGAGGCGATCCGCGAACTCGGCAGCAACAACGTCATCATCCGCAGTATCAAGCCGCCCGAGGATGACCGCGCCAGCGGCGGGCAAGGCGGCATGGCGGTCGAATACGGGCTCACCTACCGTGATGCCGACCGCATCCGCGCCACCATACCCAATCTCAACGAGGTGTATCCAATGCGGATTTTCCGGGAAAACGTCCGCTTCGCCTCCCGGCAAATCCAAGCCCAGGTCACCGGCACCCTGCCGAGCCAGATCGAGTTGCTCAACGTCCCGGTCATCCTCGGGCGTTTCCTCACCGACGTGGACCAGATGTACCGGCGCAACGTCTGCGTCCTGTCGGAATCCCTCGCCATCCGGTTGTTTGATTTCCGCGATCCGGTCGGCGGCGAAATCAAAATCGGCACCCACTATTACCGGGTGGTCGGGGTGGTTGGCGACCGCCAGCGCCCGGGCGAAAACTCCCAGGCCCTCCGGCTGTCCAACGCCGAACATTTCGTTTACATCCCCCTCTCCGTCGCCCGCAGCCGATTCGGAGAACTCATTGTCAGGGTCTCCTCCGGCAGCCGCGAATTCGAGCGGGTGCAGCTTCACCAAATCACCGCCCAGTTCGCCCTCGCCGAACAGGTGGAACCCGGCTCGGAACAAATCCGCGCCCTCCTGGAGACATCCCGTGACAAGGCCGACTACGAAGTCATCGTTCCGCTGCAGCTCCTTCAGCAGGCGGAGCAAACCAAACGGATTTTCAACATTGTGCTCGGCTCCATCGCCGCCCTCTCCTTGCTCGTCGGCGGCATCGGCATCATGAACATCATGCTCGCCACCGTGACCGAGCGAACCCGCGAAATCGGCGTGCGGCGCGCTCTCGGGGCAAAAAAGCGGGACATCATCACCCAGTTTCTGGTCGAGACGGTGGTGCTCTCGGTCGGGGGCGGCCTCATCGGGCTCGCCGCCGGGTTGGCCATACCGGTGGTGGTTTCCATCCTGACCGACATGGTGACCATCATCACGCTCTGGTCCCTGGCCCTCGCCTTCGGCATCTCCGCCATCATCGGTATTATTTTCGGCCTTTATCCCGCCTCCCGCGCCGCCAACATGGACCCGATCGAAGCCCTGCGCCACGAGTGAGAGAGCCCGGTCATTCGTTCTTATCGTATTTGGATTTCAGGTAATTGTAGGCGGATACGATGGCTTTTGTCTCTTCTTCAGCGACTTGACGTAATTTGGGTCCCAGATGGGCAACTTTGTCGGGGTGGTATTCAGCCATGCGAATCCGAAAAGCTTTGCGCACGTCATCCATGCTAACCCGCCCTTTTAGCCCAAGAACTTGACCATATTTCTTTTCGATATCCAGATCCCTGTAGCGAATGTTTTCCCCACGGGCTTCTGTTTTGTTTTCACTTTCATGATAAGATTGTTTTTGATTTGATTTATCCGCATGGGCATGTGCTTGCTCATTTTCCTTATTTCCATCATTAACGGATGAATAACAATAGGCATCCACAAAAGCAATAAAATGCACAATCCAACCTAGCAAATACCTCCATAACACAAGCGCCAGCACGAAATAAATCATAGCCCTTACTTGCCGTTTTTGAAAAACTTGTCCCAACCCCGGCACAAAAAAACTTGCCAAAGCACAATAATAGCTTGGTACGTCTTCTGTTTTCCATGTTGTGTTGGATTTTTTCATCTTACCGATTTAACTCGTTAGCGATATGTTCCATTTCCGTATTGATTGCATCTTGATACTTACAACCGAACGTTGGAGAAAGCAGCCCAAGGCGCGTGAATGGAATTGCAGCAAACTTGCTCGTGGAAAGGCAAGCCCGGAGTCGCGCGCTCTTGGTTCCGTGATCAGGAACCTGTGCATTCTCCCGAGCGGAAGGCCGCGGGGGCGAACCTTTGAACAACGCGGCGCGGCATCGCATGGGCCGGCTTTTCAACAATGCGAATAAATTACCGTTTGCGTTTTCCAACCTTTAATTCTGCAATCCTGAAATTCCATCCTTCAACCCTGCCAATTGCACCAACCACACCATGAACCAAAAAACCTCCCTTCTCACCGCCCTGCTTGCCGCCGGCTTTTGCGCCACCGCCGCCCACGGCAGCTTGATCGCCTTTGATCCGTTTCACACCACTACCTCCAGCGAGGGGGCGGATCCGGCCAACGGGCTTTATTTTTCCAATGTCAACGGCGCCAATGGAGCACTCGGCAGCACGGAAAACTTGAACACCTCCGGCGGCAACATCGTCGGCTTCGGCAGCCAGCCGTGGCTGGACAATGTCACCACCTTCCGCCTGCAGTCAAGCCGGCTGGGAACCGCCAGCCGCACGGAACTGGACAACGGCGCGGTGCGCGTTCTCAACTTCCGGGGCAGCGGCGGTCCCAGCACCACCTTTCGCACCGCCCACCGGGACCTGGATGCTTACGCGCCCTCCCAGACTTACTACATGAGCAGCGAGATGCAGCTCTTTACCGAGGCATCCGGCCACCAAGCCAACGCTTTCCTGATGCTGGGGTTCGGCAATGACACCATCACCGACAGCTCGGTCATGGACGCCGCCAGTTCCTCGCTCTTCGAGGGCTTGATGTGGGGATTCCGGGCCAACGCGGCGGGAGACCAGATCGACTTGGTCGCCCGCGCCACCACCGACGCCGCCACAAACACCATTTCCGATTTTGTGCTGCTCGAAAACGTACCGCAGCAACAAACCCTTTTCATCGCCGCCCGCGTGGACGTCAATGAATCCGGCGAGGACACCGTCACCGTGTGGCTCGATCCGGATTTCAGCCTGACCGACCCGGCGGGGGGAATCACGTTCAACGCCGAAGCCTTTTCCTCCACCGCCTCCATCACCCGGTTCGCCACCTTGCAGCAAGGGTTGCTGCACACCGGAGGCGCCGGTTCCACCAACCGCGTCGGGTATTTCGACGGCATTGCCCTCGGCACAACCTACGCCTCCGTGGTGCCGGAACCCTCGACCTACGCCCTGATCCTGGGCGGGGTCTTCCTGCTCGTCGCCGCGGGAACGCGGTTGCGCCGCCGGAATCAGTCCTGAGTTTCCGTTTTGTTTCGTTTCCACCCTCCCGCCCCTCACAGGGCGGGAATTTTTTTCTCTTTCCATGAAAACCATGTCATTCCTCCGTATCCTCCCTGCTCTTGTTTTCCTGCCGACACTTTTCCCGTCCGAAGCCGCGGCCAACGTCATCGCTTACGACCCGTTTGACACCGTCACGTCATCCGCCGCCGCCGATCCCGAGAACGGTATTTACTGGGCCAATGTGGACCAAGCCGCGGGCTCGGTGGCCGGCGACGGAAACCGCGACACCCGCAATGGCGGCATCATCGGCTTCGGCGTCCACCCGTGGGAATCCACCCACACCACCTTCCGCGCCCAGTCGAGCCGCCTCGACACGCCCCAGCGGACCACCGAGCAAAACGGCGCCGTGCGCGTCTTGAATTTCAAAGGCTCCACCGGCGGACCCAGCATCGCCTACCGGAGAGTTTGGCGCGACTTGGATGCTCCGCCCGAACCGACCGCCACCCTTTACCAAAGCGGTATCGTGGAAGCGTTCACCGCCGATTCCGGGCACAGCCCCGGCGGGATGGTCTTGTTTGGCTTCGGCAATGAGTGGATAACCGACGAGTCGGTGATGGACGAGGCCAGCACGGAGCGCTTCGAGGGTTTGCTTTGGGGGTTCCGGGCCAACGAAACCGGCGACCGGCTCGACCTGATCGTCCGCGCGACGGTGGACGCCGCCACCCATCAAATCGAGGATTTCGTGCTGCTGGAAAACCTGGTGCAGCGCCAACGCTACTTCATCGTGGTTCGGGTCGATATCAACGCGGACGGGAAAGATGTGGTGACCGCGTGGGTCAACCCCGGCGCCACCGCGGGCGGGGCCGATCCGGATGGCGGCCTCACGTTTGAAACCGAGGCTTTTTCCTCCGCCTCCTCCGTCACCCGTTTCGCCATGCTGCAACAAGGGGTTCTGCACACCGGCGGCAACAGCAGCATCAACCGGGTCGGTTTTTTCGACGCGCCCACCCTTGGCACGACCTATTCCTCGGTGGCTGACACGCCGGACGTCTTTTACCAACTGTATGGCTCCGACAGCGGTCGGGGCGCCGGAGCGGGGCTCGACCGCACCGTGCCGGAAGACTGGTCGCTGGAACCAACGGCCCTCCGCCTGACCGCTTCGAATCCTGATTACCACGCTTCGTTCGCCAGCGCCGAGCTGACCTCGATTGAGCCCGGAAGCGATTTCGGAACCCGCGGCCACCTGACGGTCGCGGATTTGGACGCCGCCTCCTCCGACACCGCCGTGGGTCACCTCGTGCTGGGACCATCCGAGCCGGTGGGCTCCGCCGGGTTCGAGACATATTACTTCGCCCACTGGGTGCCGAATGGTTCGGGGGGCAGCTTTCTGCGCATTCGTGAGGGTGCCACCGGCACCATCCTTGCGGAAGAGCCCTGGACCGGCACGGCCGCGGCCCCTGGAAACGGTTACACGCTCACCACCTTGGGCGCTTACGGAATCGGCGGGGATCTGACACTTGCCTTCCGCCTGACCGACGCCTCCGGCCACACCGGTGAAGTGACCGCCTCCATTCCTTTCCCCGCGTCGGGCAGCCGTTTTGGTTTCGGCGCTTGGCACCGGGCGGGGGAAACCCCGGCATGGGACTTCCACGATTTCGGAGTCACCGAACGCCGGTTTCTCGATTACCGGCTTTGGGACGCCCCGTTCTCCCTGGAGTTTGGCACCCAGTCGGGGCAAGACGGGATCGACGGCTTGTTGGCCGCCCACCCGCGTCCCGAAGCGTGGAGTTTGGAATTCGGAGGACTCCGCTTCGCCCGCGACACCGGCCCGTGGGAATCCTCCATCACCGCCGCCCCCGTGGCCAATTACCACCCCGGCCAGGATTTCACCATCGAAGTCGATCTTTCCCCGCAACGCCTGGACGACGTGGGCCTGAACCGCTTTGGCATCGCGGTTCTCGGGAAGGAACACGAACCGTTTCTCGAACCGTTCAACCCCGAGGACGACAGCGGTTATTACAGTTTGACCTGGATCCCGGCGGTGGACATCGAAACCTCCGAGTTACGCATCCGCCAAGGGTTCAACGGCACCGAGCTGGCCTCCGTGGTCTGGACGGGACTTCATCCGAACATGCTGGATGCGTTCGAAGGGATCGGCACAACCTATCGGCTGCGGGCCGAAGGGGTTTTTCAGGAAGACGGCTCGCTGGAGTTGTCTTTCACCATGACCGACCAAAACAACCACAGCCAAACCGTCACCGCCCCCATTGCGAATCCGGCGCACGGCAACATTTTCGGATTCGGCGGGCGCACCCAGGGACCGCAAATGCCCGAAGCGATTTTTAGCGCGTTCTCGGTGGAACTCGGGGAAGAGCCGGTGCCCGCGGGAACGACCTTTGCCGATTGGCAAACCGGTGTTTTCAGCGAACCGGAACTCGCGGACGAATCCATCAGTGGAAAAACCGCCTCCCCCGCCGGTGACGGGGTTCCGAATCTGCTCAAATACGCCGCCAACCTGACCCCGGGGACTCCGGCCACCTCCGCCGACTTTGGCACGTTGGAGGAAGATAACGGCGAATGGACATTCACCTACCTTGAGAGAAGGGACGCCTCTGATCTGGTTTATCTGATCGAAGTTTCCGAAGATCTGGCGGGCTGGAGCGGAGCCGGGGTGGAGGAAACCGGCCGGGAAGACGCGGGCGATGGCATGGACCGGGTGACCGTGGAGGTAAGTGGGCCTTACGGGGCACGGCTGTTCGTGCGCCTGCGGGTGGAGGACCTTTGAGCCGAGGGGGTGGCATCGGGTCTTGAATGGTCATCTTCATCCGGCAAGGCCGGATGCCACGCGGATCTTATCGGGCAAGGCCGAATGCCACGCGGCTCTCATCCGGCAAGGCCGAATGCCACGCGAATACTTCCTTGCCCTCAACCGACCGTGGCCGCGGCACCGTTGTCCTTGGCCGACAGGTTGAGGAAAAAAGGTGCGGCTTTTTTCACCCACGCCTCGGGACGAAGGTGCCCGGCCGCTCCCTCGCCAAAGCAGCGGCGGAGCATTTCGGTGTCGATGACGCCGGGATTCACCGCCACCGCCGCCAAACCGTCGGGCAACTCCTGGGCCAGAGCCCGCGTCAGGCCCTCGATGGCCCATTTCGTGGCGCAATACGGAGCCACCTCCGGCGACGCGCTCCGTCCCCACCCCGAACTTAGATTCGCAATCACGCCGCGCCCCGCCGCGATCATGGCCGGAACGAAAGCGCGGATGAGGTGAACGGCCCCCTTGATGTTGACGTCCACCACCTCCCCAAACTCATCCGCTGAAATTTCCCACAAAGGGGCCGGACGATTGATCAGGGCGGCGTTGTTGATCAGCAAATCCGGGGGCGGGCCGTCGACCAGCACCTCGTTGGCCCATGCCTCAACTTCCCTCCAGGACGAAATATCGACCCGGTCAAACCGATTGGGCGCGGGATAACCTTTCCGCAAATCCGCCAACGGTTCCTCCGCTCGTCCGCACGCGGTAACACGGTGCCCTTGCCCGGCGAAAACCCCGGCCAGCGCCCGCCCGAGCCCGCGGGTCGCCCCGGTGATCAGGATGTGGCGACTGGTTTCCAAAGAAGATTGGCTCATGGGTTCATCCTGCCCCAAGACGGAACCCCTGTCGAGGCGGGAGACAGTCGCCCCACGGACAGCGGGGGTTCACAATCCAATCGAATCCGGTCGATTTCCATTTGCGCGGGCACCCGTTCGCCAGCAATCTCCTGATGTTTAATCCGGCAACATGCTTTCCATCGACAGTCTATTGCTACCGATGATTTCGCTTTTCGTGATCATCAATCCGTTTTCAACCGTCCCCATCTTCCTGGCCATCACGCCGGGGGACAGTGTGGCCGACCGAAAACGGGCGGCCCGCTTGGCCTGCCTGGTGGCCGGTTCCTTGATTGCCCTGCTGGCCGTTACCGGGCAGTTCATTTTCTCTTTTCTCGGAATCACCCTGCCGGCTTTTCAGATCGCGGGGGGCATTTTGCTTTTTTCAATCGGTTTCGAGATGCTGCGCGCGCCCGACGCACCCACCCGTCTCAACCCCGAGGAAAAAGCGCTGGCCCGCGACAAGAACGATATCGCCATCACCCCGCTCGCCGTTCCTCTCTTGTGCGGCCCGGGCGCGATTTCCACGGTAATCATTTTGCAAACCCAGGTGGACGGTTTGTGGCAAGGAGGCATGCTTCTGCTCAGCGTGCCGATTGTCTATTTCGCCTGTTACCTGATTCTCAGCGCATCGGCTTCCGGCGGGGACCGGTTAAACCCGATCATGCTGCGCATCCTTCGCCGCATCATGGGACTGCTGTTCGCCGCCATCGCGGTGCAGTTCATCATCAACGGGATCACCAATCTGCCGTTCGTCGTCATCCCGGTGGAAAGCGGCGGATGAAACTTACGCGGAGTCTCCCCAAAACGAAGGCGACTCATCAGATTGGTCCTCCACCAAGCGGGGAACCCAGGCGCCGGCTTCCTCCCGCTTCAACCGCAAAATACCGCGCAAACGACCGCAATCCGTGAACCGGATTTCATAGCAGGGCCCCTCCGTTTCCAAAAAACGGATGCCCGAAAACTCCCAGCTCCACCCGTCGCGGTCGTATCGCTTGTCCAAATACCGTTGTATCTCCAGCGCCGTCTCCATCGAATACCCCGGTCCGCCGGCGGTTCTGCGAATCAGCCAAGGGTGGGTTACCCGGGCCACCCAGGAGAGGACAAAAGGGAGAAAATACATTCCCAACCAAATCCATGACAACCCCGGCTTAAAGGCCCAAGTGGCGGCAAACAGTCCGACCATCAACAGGCTCCATGGCAAAAACCGCCACCAAAATCCCGTTCGTTTCCACGATGTTCGCATGCCCACAACCCCGATCAAACGCCGGTCGGACGGCGCAGTCCAGCGGAATACCGTTCGGCGAAACAACAAGGGCACCCCGTTTCCGGGATGCCCCTTGTTGTGATGCTGATTGTTGGGATTAATCGAAGTCGTGCTGGTTGAACCAATTGTCCACTTGGGTTTTGGCCTCCTCACGGGCCAAGCCGTATTTTTCCTGCACGAGACCGATTAGCTTTTCCCCGTCGCCGGAGACTTGTTCCAGCTCATCGTCCGTGATTTTACCCCAAGTCGTTTTGGCACTGCCTTGCAGCTGCTTCCATTTCCCTTGCAAGATGTCGGTGTTGATCATAATTAAATTCCTTTCCTTGTTATCAGTCAGTGATTTCGTTAAAGGCGTCCTCCAAGTCGCTCCAAGCGTCGCGCACGCCATCCCGCGCGTTTTCCCATCCGTCTGCGGTCGCGTCGCCGGCCCGAGCCAATTGCTCGCGGAAGTTTTCACGGGCTTCCTCAAAACGGCTGGCCGCGTCGGACGAGACGTCGTCGGGCCCGTCACGGACTTCCCGGGCTTTGTCACTCAGTTCATCATGAGCCCGTTCCATGGAGGACACGAATTCATCCCTTTGGTCGGCGGAATAATCAGCCACGTTGTCCCAGGCATCGGAGAAAAAGTCCCCGGCTTGGTCCCATTGATCTTCCATTGTGGAAATCGTTTGCTCGTAGGTGTCGTCCGCTTCGGACCGCTGTTCCTGGGAACAGCCCGCGCCGAGCGCGATCAGCGCCGAGAGTGAAAGAGTGGTTAGTGTGTGTTTGGTTTTCATAGATTTAGATGATGTGTGTGATGTGTTTGTTTTGTGGAATGGTGAAGAAATGGTCATCCTTCGTTTTTTTTCACGGTTGCCCCTTACGCGGCGGGTGGTTTGCCCCGCAGCGCTCCGGCCAAAAGCGAAATGATCAAAAGCGCCAAAAAGATGAAAAAGATGATCTGCGCGATGTTGGCCGCCGCCCCGGCGATGCCAGTGAAGCCCAAGGCCGCCGCAATGATCGCGATGACGAGAAAAGTGAGTGTCCAACTTAACATGGAGATGCCTTTCTGCTTTAGTTTGTTTGCTATTCCGGCGAAGAGACGCACTGAAATGTTACCGATCATCCTGACCCACGTTCGTCACAAACCCAACCGGGAAACCCTCATCCAAAAGAAGGATGTTATTTCAGGGAACCGGCGAATTCCCCAATAGTTTGAACCCAAATGAAAAATCCCTTTTCCGGGAACATCTTTTCCCAATCGCTTTCCCATCTTCGATGTGTCTTGATGGGAAGCATATGGGAGACAAAACGATCACAATCGGCTTGGTGGACGATCACCCCGCGACCACTGCCGGGTTGCGCGTTTTTCTTCGGGGTATCGATTCCTTCAGTGTCAAATGGCAGGCGGTCTCGCTGGATGAACTGGACCGCAATCTGGGGGAAACTCCCGTCGATGTTCTGATTGCCGATTTCAAACTCGGTGAGGACAACATTCTTGAGTGGATGGCGACGCCCCGCGATTGCCGGATCATTCTCTACTCGGGTTTTTATTTGGAAGACAACGTTCGGGAAGCTTTTGAACGGGGCGCCATGGCGTGGATCCGCAAAGCGGACCCCCTGGATGATCTGGTGATCGCGATACACAACGCGGGCAAAGGGCGGAAAACCGTTCGCAAAACCGACAAAGTCTTTTTTGAGCAAAACAAATTCGTGGACCTGTCCGACCGCGAAAAGGAAGTGCTGCACCTTCTCTACGAGGGCCTCTCCAACGCCGAAATCGCCGTTGACCTCGGCATGGAGGTCACCACCGTCAAAACCCACGTCGCCCACCTGCTCGGAAAACTGGACGCCGCCAGCCGCACCGAGGCGATCCACAGCGGAATCGAGCGCGGCATCATCACCACCCCCGACATCACCCCCGTGGATCGGCAAACCGACCCTCCCCCCGCCAAAACCCCGTAAATCCACCGCCGGCGCGCGTCATTCCCGGAGCCGGGGCAGCAGCCATTGGTATTCGCGAATCAAACTTTCAGTCAGGGTGGCCGGTTTGATGGAAGCCGGCAAAACGTCGAAGGTGTACGTCTCGATTTCCACGTGACGGCAATCGCCGCGCCGCAGCACCTCGAAAAACTCCGGCGTGAGGGTGGACGAGGTGGATCGAAGCGGCCCCGCGCCGCCGAAAAACAGCGGGACATGAAAATGCACCCGCGCCCGGCGCAATTCCTCCGACAGGGCAGGACCGTCCTCCAAGGCCGGCGGCAGGTCGGGCCAGGACGCCAATCCTCCGTCGCGGCGGAGCGCTTTGACTTGGTGAAGATATACCGGCTCCACAAATGGCCGGAGGGCCTCCCATCCCTCGGAAGCGGGATCGATTTCCAGCGCGCAACTGATTTGCACCTTCGAAATCCTCAACCCGGCCCGCCCAAACGCGCGGAAGCTGTCGGCCAGGTTTTCCTCCTGCAACGCCAGATGGCAGGTGTCGAAACAAACCCCGGCGTGCCGGCGCAACACGGTCTCGGCCCGACCGCGGTCCATCCCGGCCGTTTGCACCAGGTGGGCGGTTCCCTCCCGCAGCAAAACCTCTTCGAAAAAGCGGATGGTCTCAGCGGTTGTCTGCAAAAAACAATCCGGCTCCGGCTCGAGTCCGAGATGCACCAGGCGGCCCGTCGTTTCCTCCAAGCGGGCAAAGGCCAGGGCGGTTTCCGCCAGGTTGCGGGCCATGGCCCCGGCCTGGTCCGGCCGTGTGATCCACACCGCGTACGAACCGGGCACGGTGCTGATGCTTCCCTCGCCTCCCTCCGGCAGCCAGTCGGCCAACAAACCGCCCAACCCGATGGTGTAATCACGGCGCTCCGCCGTTTGCCAATCGGGTTGATAAACCGTCTCCTTGACCGAGGCGCGGTGAAATTCCCCATAAGGAAACCCGTTGATCGTGAATGGATACAAATCCGCTTGCCGAAACCAGTCCGCCGCCTCCGCGCGCGCGTTTCCTTCCCGCAGCTCCCGCAGGGCCCGGCTGCCGACGCGCAACCCGAGCCCGAACGCCATCCCCGGCGCCACCGCCTCCCGCACGGCGGGGACGTGCGTTTGCATCGCCTCCACATTCTCCGCCCAGCTCTCGCCGGGGTGAACGTTCAAACAATAGGCCAAATCCAACCGGCCGTCCGGTCCTGTCTTCACGACGCCCCTCCCCCGCCAAACTTTTCCCGCAGCAGGCCGTGCGCCCCCAACATCAGGGGAATATCCACCTCGCGCGCGTCCCGGCTGCGGCCGGGCCCGTCGGGAAAGGTCAGCGTCAATTCTCCGCCGAGGTGTTCACGAAATTCTTCCAACCCCTCCAGCAGGCGAAGCCGCCCGGCCTCATCCTTGTCATCGCATTCCGGATACCAAAGGGGAAACCCGCAGGTCCGCAACGCGCCCGCCACCCGCTCGAATTCATTCCCGCCGAGCCATCCGCGCGAAACGGCGTAGGCGCAATCCAAGGCCAACCCGAAGGCCACCGCCTCGCCGTGTCCGATGCGGTTATGGGAAAGGGATTCGAGCTTGTGCGCGCTCCAGTGCCCGAAATCCAGCGGCCGGGCTTCCCCGCTCTCAAACGGATCGCCCCCTTCGCGGATGTGCCGCAAATGCAGATCCGCGCAGCGGCGGACCGCTTCCTCCATGGCCGATTCGCCGCGCGCGGCCAACGCCGGGGCGGCGCCGGTCAGCCATTCCAGAAACTCCGCGTCGCGAATGAGCGCCACCTTGAACGCCTCGGCCACCCCCCCGATCCAGTCCCGGTCCGCCAACGTCCGCAAAAACTCCAGATCATTGATCACGGCGAACGGCGGGGCAAACGTGCCCAGCGCGTTTTTGATCCCATGCCGGTTAACCCCGTTTTTCACCCCGACCCCGGCGTCATTTTGCGCCAACACGGTGGAAGGCAGCCTCACCAGGCGCAGCCCCCGGTGAAACAATGCGCCGGCAAATCCGGCCGCGTCCAGCACCGCCCCCCCGCCCGCCGCGATCAGATACGAATGCCGGCAAAGCCGCGCCTCCAGGAGTCGTCCGATCAATTCCCCGGGCAGGTCCGGATCGTTCTTGGCCGCCTCGCCCCCGGGCAGCACCAGCGGTTCGGCGGCCAGTTCCAACCGTTCCCGCCGGGCGGCAAACCACGCTTCGACCTCTCCGGCCAAGCCCGGCCGCGCGGCCGCGAGTCCGCCGTCCAGCATCACAAAACAGCGAACCGGGCGGTTCGTGCCCGGCTGGCGGACGGTTTTCTCCAACAAATCATTCGCCGGGGAAAACACGCCCCGGGTGAAATGCACCGGGTAGGCAAACGCCACCTTCAGGCGCTGCCATAAAGAGGTTCCCGTCCATTCTTCGACACCATGCGTCATTGACCAAAACCAAACGCCATCCCCCGGCGGAGACGAGCCGGAAATCAAATCCGTTACGGGGTTGTTTCCGGCGGAGGCTGTCGGCGGTTTTTGGGACGGCGCAGGAAGACGTAGTTGACCATGAACGTGAGGCCGAAAAGCGCCCCAATTTGGCGCATGGAACGCATCGCACCGACCACCGTGCGGACGGAGGCCGAGCGGGGCTCGTGAATGCGGGCCAGCACCAGGCAACTCAGAAGGCCGAGAATGGGTTGAATGAGAAAACTGAGGTGGTAAACGCGCATGGGGTCGAACCCAGAGCGGTGGCCCCAGGCAAAGAGCTGCCCGCCCAAAATCGGCGCCACCGCCGCCACCAGGGAGGTGACCGCGAGGAAGATGCTGATGCCGGTGGTTTTCGATTTAGGCGGCATGATTTTCAGCAACAGATTGAAGGACCCGAGCAAATAGCCCGCCGACACCGTGCCGCCAAAGGCCCACATGGGATAAAGCAGCCAGCTGTTGGCCGGCGTCAGCACACACCAAATGAAATTTTGCAGCTGCCAGAGGGCGAGGCAGAAAATCATGACCGGTTTGTTGCCGTGCGAATCCAGCAGGCGGCCCCAGGCGGGAAAGGAGAGCGCCCCGCCGGTGCTGGCCAGAATGATCAGAAGGCTGACCCGGCTCACCGAGAGCCCGAGCTGTTCATACATGAAGATGGCGTAAAACGGCCCGATCAGGCTGGTGGCGAACCCAAACAGCGCGCCAAACATTATGAAGGTCACCAAACCCGGCGCGTCTTTCAGGATCGCCGGGTAATCCCGCCAGCGGTAGCGCTCAAAGGTTTGTCCGGCTCCGGTTTTGCCGAGAATGCGGTGCTGCCCGATAATGGAGACGATCCGCATGGCCACCGCCGCGCCGAGCAGGATTTGGTAGCCGGCCAGGGCACTGTCGAACCACCCCAGCAATTTGCCGGAGGTGAACAGAAAGCAGACCGTGCCGATGGTGATCAACCGGTTACGGTTGCCGAAATATTTGCCGCGAACTTTGCCGGGAATCCATTCCTGGATCCACGATGTCCAGCTCACCCCGACCACGGCCGCCAGCAGGCTGGAAAGGATGAAAAAGCCGAGAAAAAACAGGCCCGCCGCATGGGGAGACTCGACCGGCAGACGGGGAAGCGCGATCACCAGCGCGGTCCAGCAGGCCGCGTGCAACCAGGCTGCCGCGAGCGTGATGGCCTTGGTATTGAAAAAACGGGTCAGCAGGGGAATCAGACCGAGCTGGGCGACGTTGCTCCACGCCGGCAGGGAGGCAATCACCCCGTACCACGCCTCGGTGATGCCAAAGTTTTTGGTCAACAAGGCGGCGATGATGAAATTTGCCGGCAGGGAGAGAAACACCAGCGGCAGGGCGGCGATTCCCTCCCACGTGCAGATGGTTAGGTTTTTCCGCAACCGCGATTCCGCAGTCGCGGGTTCGGCTGGACATGGCGGGGAGGAAGCCGGTTTCAACGGAATTTCGCGTCCACGCTGAATCGTCCCGGCCCGATGAAGATGAGGGCGAGAAAGACGATGCCGATCTCAATGGGATATGTGGAGCCGCCGAGCCCGTCGCCCCGGTTCAGATGCATGGCGGTGGCGACGATCATGGTGATAAACAGGAAAAACAAGGCCGGGCGGGTGAGAAAACCGATGGCTAGGAGAAGGGCACCCAGCGTTTCGGCCAAAGCGGCCATGAATCCCCAGAAGGCGGGCAGGAAGGTAATGCCAAAAGCCTCCATGGCGCCGCCCAAGTCGGCCCAGCGGGCGGGCCCGGCCGCCATTTTTGGCCATCCGTGAAAAACTAAAAACATTCCTCCGAGCCCCAGCCGCAGGATCAACAGGCCAAAGTCGCGGTATTTATCGAGAAAGGAGAAGGTCAGCTTTTTCATGAAAAAGCCAGCCTCGCCAATTCCGTTTCAAAGTCGATTGGAAAAAACGCGCCGCAGGCAAAACAACGGGCCTTCCAACGCGCGGTGCCAACGCGCTTCCACCTTTGCCCTTTCCATTTCCGCCGATCAGTGCATAGTGAAAATCATGGAACAACCCATCTGCACGCAAAAACAACCCTATGTGATTGAAGAAAGTCCGGGCACCAAGGTCTGGTGCGCCTGCGGGCGGTCCAAGAACCAGCCTTACTGCGACGGCTCCCACCAGGGTTCCGGATTCACTCCGATCCGGGTGGAGATCACCGAGAAGAAAACCGTCGCTTGGTGCGGTTGCCGCCAATCAGGTAACAAGCCGTTTTGCGACGGTTCCCACCGGAAACTGGACTGAGCACTCCCCGCGTTTCCCGTCCCCCCGCATCCCCGGGCGGCGCAAACGCGTCCGCGGGGCCGCCGGTGCTGGATCCGTCCTCCATGCTCGGCCGCATCCAGAAACACGCCAGCGCCCGGCTGAATTTGCAAGGGGAGACCAACATGGTGCGCCGGCTGGCCATCTACCGGCGGTTTTTAAAACTGGAAACCGAGATGATGCGCCGCCGCCACCGCTCGGGGGAGTCCGGGCTGAACATCGTGGCCCTGCGCTCGGCCTTCATCGACGCCCTGCTGGAGCACCTGTTCGCCTGCTCGCTGACGGAATACGAGCGGGAGCACGGGGCGGCCCCGGCGCCGGTCTGTATGATCGCCCTCGGCGGCTACGGGCGGGGCGAGCTTTCCCCATTGAGTGACATCGACATCATGTTCCTCTTTCCATCCGGCGCGGGAGGGGCGAATTTCAAAACTTTCCAACAATACCTGAGCGACCACGTCCTTTATCCGCTGTGGGACCTCTCCCTGAAAATCGGCCACTCGACCCGCACGATCGACGAGGCGTTTGACGAAGCCCGCAACAACATCCTCACCAAAACCGCCCTGCTCGAATCCCGTCTCATCGCCGGATCCGAAAACCTTTTCGCCATCTTCACCAAGGCCAATGAAAACTTTTCCCGCAAGGAGAACCCCAAGGCCTACCTCGAAGCCCGCCTGAGCGACCAGGCGGAACGCCGCCGCCGCCACGGCGAGACCCCGTTCTTGCAGGAACCCGATATCAAAAACGGCGTCGGCGGCCTGCGCGATTACCAAAACTGCCTTTGGATGGCCCGCATTAAACTCGGCATCACCCGCGTCCAGGAGCTGGTTGGCCACAACTACCTGCGCAAAAACGAGCAGGAGGATTTCACGGAGGCTTACGATTTTTTGCTGCGGGTCCGCAACGATTTGCATTTCATGGTCACGCGCCCCACCGACCTGCTGGATTTGGAGAAACAGCAAGTCGTCGCCCAGCACCTCGGCTACGCCGAAAAGGATCCGCTCGAGCGGGTGGAGCATTTCATGCGGGATTACTACCGCCACGCCCACATCATCCACCGGTACTCCAAAATTTTGGAAAAACGGCTCGCCCTCCGCTCCGCCAGCCCCGGCAGGGAGACCATCTCCTTCCGCGAAGTGATCGCCGCCCGCAAACTCGACCGGCAAAAGCGGATGGACGGGTTTTTACTGCGGGGCAACGAGCTGACGTTCGAAAACCCGGGCGTTTTCAAAACCGACCCGGCCCGCCTGATCCGGGTATTCCGCCACTGCCAACAGCTGCGGTGCGTCATGGATTTCGATTTGGAATCCCTTGTGCAGGAGTCTCTTTCCCTCATAACGCAAAAAGTTGTCCGCACCCCCGGCGCCAACCTGAGTTTCCGCGCGATTCTGGAAGAGGCGGGGGCGGTTTTCCCGGCCCTGCACCACATGCACGAGCTGGGTGTGCTGGGCCGGTTCGTGCCGGAATTCGGACGCCTCACCTGCCTGGTGCAGCACGAACTCTACCACCGCTACACGGCTGATATCCACACCCTCAACACCATCCGCGAACTCGACGACATCTACGCCCTGAAGGAACCGTCGATGGAGCGCTACCGCCGGGTGCTGCATTCTCTCAACCGCCCGGTGCTGCTCTACCTGATCCTGCTGCTGCACGACATCGGGAAATCCGCCGGCATCGCCGGGCACGCCGAGGCTGGCGTGAAAATCGCCCGCCGCATGCTCAAACGGCTCCAAATTCCCCGCCGCGAATGGGATCTCATTCTGTTCATTATTGAACATCATCTGATGATGGCACGAATCTGGCAGAAGCATGATGTCGATGATCCGCAAACCATCGAGTCGTTTGCCAAGGAAATCGGCGACACGGAGCGGTTGTCGTTTCTTTACATTCACACGTTTTGCGACGCCCGCGGAACCTCCGCCGGGCTCTGGAACAGCTACAAAGACATGCTTCACGAATCCCTTTACCGATCCACTTTTGAACACTTGACCCGTCGCGACAGTCTGACGAACAGGAACAAACTGAAACGAAAAATGACCTTGAGGGAAATGAAGGGAAAAAACCTGCCCGAAGTGAGCGCGGAAGAAGTTCAAGCCCACCACGACTTAATGCCCGAGCGGTATTTCGCCCAGACCGAGGCGTCCGAAGTGATCCTTCACATCCGCATGGTGCACGAACTCTTTTCCAAAATCGCCGCCACCGATTCGAACGGCTCCCTGGTCCCGGTGGTGGAGTGGAAAGACGACCTCGACCGCGGATTCACGGTCGTGCACGTGGTCACTTGGGACCGGGCCGGGCTCTTCTCCCGCAT
Source organism: Opitutia bacterium (assembly GCA_003566375.1). Lineage (GTDB taxonomy): Bacteria > Verrucomicrobiota > Verrucomicrobiia > Opitutales > T3Sed10-336 > T3Sed10-336. The sequence goes on along the minus strand of PXDN01000179.1, from coordinate 13,288 downwards.
GGCCGGCTCCTTCGCCCTCGCCGGTCTCAACATTCTAACCGCCAAGGCGTTCTCCCGCGCCGACCACCTCGCGGTGGACACCTTTTACGTGGTGGAACCCAACCGCGGGGCGGTGCGCAGCGAAAACGCCCGCGGGATTTTCGAGAATTCACTGCGCGAGGCCTTGGTGGAAAACAAGGATTTGTTGCCCGCCATCACCGCCGCCGCCGGGCGGCACGCCTCGGCCAGCCGCTGGACCATGGACACGGATAACCTCCGCACCCCCGTCCCCCCGCAGGCGCGGGTCTCCCACGATCCGGAAATCGGCCGGGTCTTCGTGGAGATCCAGGCCACCGACCGGCTGGGTCTCCTCTACCTGCTGACCAGAACCATCTTCGACCACGGTTTCAGCATCGCCTTCGCCCGCATCGCCACCGAGCGGGGGATCGCCATCGACTCCTTTTACATTGAGGACGCCCATCCGGGAGAATCGCAACCCGCCGCGCCCGGCCAGGAACAATTGGCGGCGCTGGAAAACGCCTTGCGGGAGGTGGTCAACCCGGCCACCGAAACCCTCAACGGCGGCAACTGAGCCTGCGCAAATTCCCTTGTTACAAAGCTGAAAATGCCCAAAAGTGATCCGCTCATGGGCAAATTGGCCGAGCGTTTTTATCAAGAGGCGATTCGCGTGCAGCGGGAAGCACGGGAGCACAACCAGGAGGTTTTGGAAACCCTCGGGCCGCTGATCGGCGACTCCCTGATCGCGGGCGGCGTGTTGCACACCTTTGGCAGCGGCCACTCCGACATCCTGAGCCGGGAATTGCTGGGGCGGGCCGGCGGGCTGGCCTGCGTGACCGGCATCGTCGATCCGACCGAGGGTCGGATCGAACACTTGCCCGGCTACGGAACCCACCTCCTCGAAACCCACGCCCGTTTGCACGAAATGAAACCCGGGGAAACGGTGATCGTGATCTCCAATTCCGGCAAGAATCCCGCCCCGCTCGAGGTCGCCGCCGGCGCCAAGGAAATGGGCCTTCGGGTCGTCGCCCTCACCTCGCTGGAGATGTCCCGCCAAGCCCAATCCGCCCACCCCGAAGGCAAGCGCCTGTTTGAAATCGCCGACCATGTGCTCGACAACCGGGGCGTGCCCGGTGACGCCATCGTGGATCTCCCCGCTCCCCACCCGCCCGCGGGCTCGACCTCCACCTTGGCCGGGGCCATGATCCTCAACCTTCTGCAAATGGAAATCATCGACCACCTCCTCGCCCGCGGCCATCCTCCGCCATTGTTGAAAAGCCAAAACCTGCCGGGGAACCGCGGGGCCAATCTCGAAACCGCTCGTCCCTACACCCGCCGCCTGAGCCGACCGCTGTGAAAACCTGCCACATCGGAGTCAACGGCGGCGGCGCCAAAACCGAAATCATCCTGCTCAACGACTCGGGCCGCGAGGAGGGCCGACTGCGGGTGGAGGGGTCCAATCCCTCTTTCATCGGCAGCGCGGAAGCCACCAAGATTCTGTTTGCCGGGCTGAACCGCCTGCTGGAGGAGACCGGGCACCGGCAACCCGACGTGGCCACGCTGCTTCTCTGCATGGCCGGGCATCCGCCCTACTGGCGCGAACTCGCCCGCCAACTCAGCGGCTGGGGGGAAGTCCGGGCAACCACCGACGCCGAGCCGATTCTCCATCTCGCGGCGCCCGCGGGACCCGCCATCATCATTCACGCCGCCACCGGTTCCTTTGTTTGCGCCCGCGCGCCCGATGATCAAGTCCGGTTCGCGGGCGGGCTCGGCTGGTTGTTCGGGGACGCCGGCAGCGGCTTCGACATCGGACGCCGGGCCATAACCCAAGCTCTCTTTCAGTTGCAAGGATGGGCCGAAAAAGGGTCCGTGGCGGACGCCCTGCGCGACTTCACCAAGAAAGAGAGCTACGAGGCCAACAGCCAGTACCTCTACGCCCACCCGGAAAGAAACGCCATGGTAACCCGGTTCGCGGAGGAGATTTTCCAGCTCGCCGAAAACGGATGTGAGGAAGCCCGCGGCATCATCGGGGAATCCATGGACGCTCTTGCCGAAGTCGCCATCGAGGTTGCCCGGCAAACCGGCCTGCCCGCGGGCGATCAGTTCACCTGCGGTTGCAGCGGCCGGTTTCTCTTCAAGGCTCCGGCGGCGGAGGCCCTCGCCGCTTCGCTGCGCCGCCGCCGCCTTCACTGGACCCTGAAAACCGTTCGGGAAGATCCAATTGAAGGGGTGCGGAGCCTTTTGCTGACCATGAAAAACCTCTCGCCAGAACCGCCTTCTTCCCCTTGAATTCGAATGTCGGCAAGGATTGAACCCGCCCGCGCGCGCATGCCATGAAAACGCCCCCCCCGTCAACGGAACCGCTCGGCCCGCTGATTATCAGCCGGGATCATTTCGTCGTTGATAAGTGGATACAAATCCCCGGTCTGGAAAAGGCCGGGCACGCGGCTCCGCCCGCCGGGGATCAGGCAAACGCCTGGCCCGCCGCGGCTCTCCTTCTTATTGACGGCGTCACCAACCCGGTCGAAGCACTTGATTGGGTGCGCCCGGGCGGAGACGAAAACCCGCCCGCCGTGCTGTTCATTCGCGCCGCCGGGCGGGCTGATTTGGACCCGGAGGCCCTGCGGCGGGGAGCCGATGAAGCGTTGCCGGAGGAAACCCTGCTGACCCCCGGCGGGCTCGCGGCCGCCCTCGCCCGCGTTACCGGCCGCCGCGCCGCGGCGGCCGTTTCCCAGCAAGCGGGGCCGTCTTGGCAAATGGTTGCCAATGCCGTTCCCGCGCTGATGTTGGTCACCGGCCCCGACAGCCGCTTTTTGTTTGGCAACCAAGGCTGGCACGTTTTTCACGGCGGCGATTCCGGGGATTTCACCGGCTTCGGATGGCTTGATTGCATCCACCGAGACGACTCCCCCGCTTTTGTGGAAGCTCTCTCGCAAGCCGTTTCCACCGGGTCGACCCCGCGGGCCGAAGTTCGCCTGCGCCGCCGGGACGGTGAGTATCGCTGGTTCCAATACACCGCATCGCTTTACGAGCCGCCGGTAGACGGCGGAACCGGCCTGATCGGCTCGTTCATCGACATCACGGAGATGAAAAAGCTGGAATCCGCTTTGGCGGAAACCAAGGAGGAAGCGGTGGAAAGCGTGGAGATGAAGGCCCAGTTTTTGGCCAACATGACGCATGAAATCCGCACTCCGATGAACGGCATCCTCGGCATGAACGCCCTGATGCTGGGCACCGGCCTCACTCCCGAGCAAAAGGAGCTGGCCGAGGCGGTGCGCGGCAGCGGCCAAACCTTGCTGCGGATGGTTGACGACATTCTCGATTTTTCCCGCTTGGAAGCCAAACGGCTGAAGATCGAAAGCATTCCCCTCAACCCGCTGGCCGTGATGGAGGAATCCGTCGAACTGCTCGCCGAGACCGCGCGGCATAAAGGGCTGGAACTCATCTGCGCGATCGATCCCCGCATGCCTCCCGCGCTGCGGGGAGACCCGGGCAGGCTGCGGCAGGTGTTGATCAATCTGCTCGGCAACGCCATCAAATTCACCGAACGCGGCGAGGTGGTCCTGCGGGCCTCCCTGGCCCGCGAGGACGGCAACACTGCCCGCATTCTGTTCGAAGTCCGCGACACCGGCATCGGCATTCCCAAGCATATTCAGGCAAAACTCTTCCAAGCTTTTGTCCAAGGCGATGGTTCCACCACCCGCAACTACGGCGGCACCGGGCTCGGGCTTGCCATCAGCAAAGAACTGGTGGGGCTGATGAAGGGAACCATTGAGGTCGAAAGCGAACCCGGCCGGGGCTCCAGCTTTCGGCTGTTGATTCCCTTGGAAATGGACCCCGGCGCGGTCGGAGAAATCCTACCCGCGGCCGCCGACTGGATTGGCAAAAAGGTGTTGCTGGCAGAACCAAATCCGACCGCCCGCCAGTGCCTGGCCGAACAAATCCGGGTCCATGGATTGGAATGCGTGGAAATCTCCGGCCCCAAACGGGCGCGGGAGATGATGGCCGCCGAAGCCCGCAACGGGGTTCCTTTCGATTTGGCGCTGCTCGGCATGAAGGGCGCCGACGAAACAAGCGTGGCATGGCTGAAGGAATTGGCGGTATCCCGGTGGAGGGGAAAAACCCGCCTCGTCGCCCTGCCCCGAGATCCCATGCACGACACTCTGCAAAAACTGCGGCAGGCCGGGGCGGATGATTGTTTGCCCAAACCCGTTCGCCCCTCCCGCACGCGGGCGGTCTTGGTCCGGCAGTTGAAGCCCGCCAAACCTCCTCCGCCCGCACCCTCCGGAGACGGCGGGCAAACCGCGCCCGTGCTGGGCGGCCAACCGCATTTTCTCCTGATCTCGGACGATCCCGCCCATGACTCGTTGAGTCGGCAGCTCGCTGCCATGGGCGCCACCTCCACCCGCCTCGATTCACTGGAAAAAGCCGTGACCGCCCTCTCGTTTTTCCATCACGACGGCATCCTGCTGCAATGGAAACCGGACGCCCCTCCGCCACCTGACGTAATGCGTCAATTCACCGCGCCCAAAACCACGGGGCACGGGAAAGGCGTTCCGGTCATCGCCCTTTTGGATAAAAACGAAAGCGCCACCCCCCCGCCGCCCCCACCCGGAATCGCGGGATGGCTGCCGCTTCCCTCCGAGGATTGGGATTTGGCCGGGTTATTGGGCCGGTGCGGTTTTACCCTTATTCAGAAAGACCGCATCCCCACCGCCGCCGGTTGATGGTGGCCGGGCGCGGCGTCGATTTGGGTTGAATAAGGTCGGCCTTTACGGCTTTAACCAGCGACATGCACGACGCCCATTTGGTATTTGGCATCCTTACCCTCACGCTGGCCGGATTCATTTGGGGCCGCTTTCGCTACGATTTGATTGCCTTGCTCGCCCTCTTTGCCGGGGTTGTCGCCGGGGTCGTGGATCCCGGCGGGGCGTTTGCCGGGTTCGGGCATCCGGCCGTCATCACGGTGGCCGCCGTGCTGGTGCTGAGCCGGGGATTCCAGCATTCGGGACTGGTGGACCTGATCGCCGCGCAAACCCTCAAAGCCGGCGGCAACCCCTCCGTGCAAGTGCTGGTCCTGACCGGCGTGGTGGCCGTTCTCTCGGCCTTCATGAACAACGTGGGGGCGCTCGCCCTGCTTATGCCGGTGGCCATCCGCATGGCCCGCAAAAACGACATCCCACCCTCGCGCCTGCTCATGCCACTGGCCTTCGGCTCCCTGCTGGGGGGCTTGATGACCCTGATCGGCACCCCCCCAAACATCATCATCTCCAGCTACCGCGCCGAACAAACCGGGGAGGCCTTCGGGATGTTTTCCTTTTTCCCGGTGGGTGGCGGTGTCGCCTTGGCCGGGGTGGTTTTTTTGGTGTTGCTCGGCTGGCGCCTGACTCCCTCGCGGAAGGGGCAGGGCTCGGCGGACGATGTGTTCGAAACCGCCGACTATGTCAGCGAGTTGACGGTGCCGGAAAAAGCGAAGGCCAACGGCTGGACCTTGCCGGAATTGGCCGACGCCTGCGGTGAGGCGATTCCGGTGGTGGCGGTGGTGCGCGGGAAAAAGCGCGTTCCGGGCCACCAGTTTCACCAAGCCCTGCGGGAGGGTGACATCCTCATCGCCGAGGCCAATCCGGAGGAGTTGAAACTGCTGGAGGAGAAAGGCGGCTTGAAAGTGGGGAGCGGGGAAAGCTTTGGTGAGAAACTGGCCGAGGCCGAGGATTTGCACTTGGTGGAGGCCGTCGTGCGCGGGGAATCGCGTTTGATCAACCGCACCGTGGCCGACCTCCGTCTATGGGAGCGCCATGGCATCCAGCTTCTCGCCGTCGCCCGCGAGGGAGGGCGCCTCAAACAGCGCCTCAACAAAATCCGCTTGCGCGGGGGCGACGTGCTTTTGCTGCAAGGAGAGGAAAGCGACTTGGCCGAGGAATTGCCCGATCTCGGCTGTCTCCCGCTCGCCAGCCGCAACCTCAACATTGGCAAACCGCGGCGGCTGGTCCTCTCGGTAACCGTGTTCGCCGCGGCGGTGGCCGCCATTTTGGCCGGTTGGCTCCCCGCCCCCGTCGCCCTGGCGATGGCGGCGGTGCTGTCGGTCCTGACCGGAGTGCTCCCGTTGCGGGATGCCTACACCGGCATCGACTGGCCCATCATCGTCCTCCTCGGCGCCCTGATTCCGGTGGGCCAGGCACTGGAAACCAGCGGCGGCGCCCAAATGGTGGCGGACGGGTTGCTCGCCTTCGGCGCCCAAGTCCCCCCCGTGGTAACGCTGGTTGCCTTGTTTGTGATCACCATGCTGCTTTCCAACGTGATCAACAACGCCGCCGCCGCCCTTCTGATGGCGCCCATCGCCCTGAATCTCGCCAGAGGCTTCGAAACCTCCGCTGATCCGTTTCTGATGACCGTCGCCGTTAGCGCCTCTTGTGCCTTTCTCACTCCCATCGGTCATCAATCCAACACCTTGGTCATGGGACCGGGCGGGTATCATTTTGGCGACTACATCAAGAGCGGTCTCCCCCTCAGCTTCCTGGTGTTGCTGGTTGCCATCCCCCTGATCATGGTTGTTTGGCCGCTTTGATCCGGTGGAATCTTTCACCAAAGACGGCGGTTCCGACGGATGGATCCGCCACGGGATGCGGGTTTGCGCAAATCCCGTGGATCAATCTTTTATCACCCGCAGGCGCATGAAGCCGGTGGACCCTCCCCCGGGAATGGCCAACGCGCGCGCTTCGCGGATTTCCACATCCCCATCCATCCAGGTGGCCAACGTTTCCACATGCTCTTCCCCGTGGTGCCAAGTGACCAAGTCGCCGGAAACCTCGACCACATAAGCCAAATCCGGGTCATCGTTGCGGCTGCGATGCGTTATGCGCAATTCGCCATCCTCCCGGACAACCTTGGGCAAGCCATCCCGCGAGGGCGTCCAGGGGTCGAGATCCAGAGCGTACTTCAGCACATTGGAAATTCCGTCGCCAGCCGGGGAGGCGGCCTCTCCACTAATAGCCGGGTTGTTCAGTTCCAAAGGGGAAAAATGTTCCGCCAGCCACGCCGCAAAACCTGTGTCGGGGACAACCCCGTCAGTCACATAACCGATGCCGATATTGTCGATTCCACGCCGCCTGGAACTGTTGGACCAGAACTGAACGAAACAGGTCGAGAAGTTCTCATTTTGCGGAAGTGGATCGATGTCGAGGGTAAACTGATGCTCGCCTTCGATCCAGAGGCTCTGGTGGTTACCCTTGATTTCCAGCCGGATCCGAACCGGACGCCCCGGTGTGCCGGCATCGGAGTTGAGCAGTCCGGAGGTTTCAAAAGTGCCCACCGATCCCTCCACGCTGGTATAGGAACCGCCCGCCCGCTGGCGAATGGCGTAGTCGAGCGTGGTGTCACTGGTTACCTGCAGGCGCAGGGAATACCCGGTGGGGTCGCTGGCCCCGCCGAGGTTGGTCCAACGGTCTTGCAAGAGGTAGTGGGTGTTGAAAAAGTTATTATCATTCCATGGGGTCAGGTAGAGATAATCGAATTCAATGGCGATGGTCTCATCCGGATCCAGCTCCAAGTAGGCGTTATCGGAAACGGATTGAAACGACATCGAAAGCTGGTTTTGCGAATTGAAATCGGCGAAGAGCCGGTTTTCGTGTTCCGCGATGACGGGGGACCCCGCGGAATGATAGGTCCAATTCCACAAGAGATCGGATGTGGTCGAACCAATCACTTCCTGCCCAAGGAAACGGTTTTCAAAATCATCCCTAACAACCCAATCGACCTCTCCGGGTTGCGGACCGGGATCCGTGCCGGGGACAATTTCGGTGATGGCAAGATTGGCCAAACCGCGGCGGCGGCTGTCGTTGCTCCAAAACTGAACATATCCATTATCAAAGTTCGCGTTTTGCCAATGCGGATCAATATCCACATCGAATTGCTCTTCCCCGTTGACCCAAAGCCGCTGGCGGTTGCCCTCGACACGGAGCCGGACGCGAACGGCGTTGCCCGGAGTCTCCGCGTCGGGGTTCAGCAATCCCGAGGCCGCAAAAGTTCCTTGGGTGCCTTCCACGGTCGACCAAGTGCCTCCCCCTTTTTGGCGAATGTTGTATTCAAAGGTGGAATCGTCCACGACCCGCACACGCAAGGCGTAGCCAGTCGGATCGGTGGCGCTCCCCGCGTCCATGTTGGTCCACCGTTCATCCAACAGGTAGATGATGCGGAAAAAATTATTATCTCCCCATGGAGTCAGATACAGGTAATCGAATTCAATCTCCAGCGGATTGGCAGGATCCGCGTTGAGGTAGGCCCCGCTTCCCGTGCTTTCCCATGTCATGGAACTTTGGCCCATCCCGCCTAAATCGACGAATTTCAGGCCATCGGTTTCCGCAATTTGGGGAGAGTTGGCGCTGGAGCCGGCCATGCCCCAAGTCCAATTCCCATCGGAAGTGGTGCTGCCGATCAGCGGATCGCCGATCGCGCGGTTTTCGAAATCATCCATCAAGGAAACCGCGGCCAAAAGCGCGCCGGAGGCCATTGCCCCGAGGGTGGTGAGAAGTGTGAGTTTGGTTTTCATCATTATAGCTGCAAGGGTTCATTCCTGAACGCTCAGTGGGGAGCGCCGACCCAAAAAATGTGGCTTGATTCCGGCACGGCGTCGTAAGCCATACGGCGCACGTGCCCGTCCCAGAACAGAAAATTGGAGCCTTGGTTATGGTTCATCAGGCCGTATTGCTCGTGGTAATGCGTTCCTGAACCGTAGTAAAAAGAGGTTTCGTAAACTGCCACGGTTTGGGTCGGCGTGCCGAGCGAACCGATGGGAAATCCGTAATTCATGGCATTGTTGAAATCACCTCCACGCAGGGTTCCAGTGGGCGCACCGTTTAACGCGTAGGAATGTGGCCGGTCGGTAAAGATGGACGATCGCGGGGTCGGCACCGGTTCCAACTCGGTTCCCGGGCAGTTGAAAACCGTGGTCAGATTCTCAGTGCGGCCGCTCATTTCCGCCCCAAACATATGCCGCTCGTAACCGACATACTCCCACAACGTCCAGGCAATGGTGCGGGCCCCTCCGCTCTAACGGGGATCGCGCGACGGCGGGGTAACATCGTCGTGATCGATCATGTAAAGCTGGACCGCCTGGCCGATTTGCCGAAGATTGGAGACGCAATTCGACGCGCGGGCCTGACCGCGAACCCGGCCAACCACCGGGATGAGAATCGCCGCGAGGATGCCGATGATCGCGATCACCGTCAGCAATTCTATCAACGTGAAACCGCTTCCGCGTGCTCGGCGGGCGGGTAAAGGGTCTTTGGTATTCATGGCGCTGCCTTCCGTTTTGTTTTCACCGGCACTTTCATCAGACGAGTTCCTGACACATAATAAAGATTATCCTCCGCGTCCAAAGCCAGGAGGCCGGAGCGAATGCCAAAATCGCGGTGTTCCATGGTGGCGGGATTCAGAACGGTGAGGCGTCCCGCCACATTGGCGTGCAAGAACCCGTTCCCGCCCCAGCGGAAACGAACCGGCCGCCATCGACCGTATCGGGTGACTTCCGGGTAGAGGTTGGCATGCCGCACGATTTCGAAACTCTCCGGATCCAGCATGAAAACCACGCCGTTCACCGCGCCCCAGATATTGCCGTCGGGACCGGTCGATAGACCGCTGATCATCCGGGCGGATTGAGCGCCGGGCACTTCCGGTATCCATTCCCGGATTTTCCTCCGTTCCGCTACATCCCAAACGAAAAGACGGGCTTGCTCGGCCACCGGCTCAATCCCCAACCCACCGGACACACTGGTCGCGCCAAACAACCGCCCTGACGGATGCCAGGCCAGACTGACAATGCTCTGGTTCTCGACCAATTCCGGGAAAACCGACCACCCGTCGTCGCCCTTCCCTGGATCATAAACCGCCAAAGCGCCCCCCAGACGGCCGTAATCCGGGATGGTTCCGATAAAGAGTTTTCCGCCTCCCGAAGTCATCGCAAAAGGCCGGTCCTGCTGATGGCCGATTTGAAAAACTTCCACCGGTGCCGGGGGCGCGCCACCGGTGCCGAGGGGTTGGGCTTTGATCCGGGCGCCGGGATAAATCCCCCAAAACAAAGTATCGCCCAAGGCGGTGATTCCCTCGGCCTGCCCCACCGAAAAGGTTTCGACTTTTCCCGTCGCCGGATCAAACCGCGCACCGGTGGAACCGATGTAGCCGCTGACGTGGAGCGCACCGTCCGGACCTGGTTCCAGCGTGTGAAGGGGGGTCTCGGCTCCGGCGGCCAATGGAGGCAGGGATCGGATGGAGTCGGCCTCGATATCGACCAGATGCACCCGTCCGCCAAAATCGACGGTGGCCAATTCCAGACCCGTTCCATCCCTGGAAGGAACCCAGCCTCCGCCACGGAAAGAACCTCCGAAGGATGCGGCCGGGCCATGCTCACGGGTTTCCAGATCAATCTTCATTAACCCGGCGGAACCGCCCGCATATATGAAGTGGCGGTGGTCAGGCGACGGCACTCCCGATACCGGGCCGCGCACTTGGGTAAAAGTTTCTTCCCACCACTCGCCGCGCTTCAAATCATAGGCCAGCATAATCCGGGCGCTGCTGAAAAACACAAACAGGACATCCCCGGCAACCGCCAGATGATAGACACTCCGCATGTGATAAATTCGGTCGGCGTACTCCGGTCTGTTCGGCAGCTCAACCTTGGCTTTCTCTCCGCTTTCGGGATTCACCACCCAAACCCGTCCGTTGCGGGCGCCCGAGCCCGCGTAAATCTTGCCGCCATGCCAGGCAATGGAACGGATGTAGTCTTCATGCGGATCGACCCGGCCGTAGTCGCGAAACCCGTTCGCGACCGCATCGTAGTGAAAAACATGGCCGCCCTCCCAGGTTCCGCCGTAGACGCCGCCCTCCTCATCCGCCGTCAAAGCCCAAATAAATTTATGGCCAGGCACCGGTGCTCCGAGATCCTCAACCCCGTCCGATCCGGGGCGGTATCGGTAGAGATGACCGGATGCGCCCGTTCCCACGCCGGCAATGTAAATCGAACCGTCGGTTGCCACCGCGTGACTCCATGATCGGTCGGCGCCCTCCAGCGGAAACGAGTCAATCAGGCGGTAATCCTCCAGCCCCACCACATTAAAGACGGCGGGCTTCCCGGCGACCGTGAAGTAGAGAACCGGTTCACCGTTTTCCTTCCCCACCACACAGTGCTGGATGGAGATGTTTTGCAAAAGAGAGCCGATCTCCACCGGATCTCCCCAGGCAAGCTTCTCCCAGTTCGCTCCGGAGAGTGAAACCATGGCCAGGGCCAGACCGGCGGCGGTTGTGGTCCAGTTTTTCATCATTCTTTCACCTATTCGCTTGTTTGTTGGCAGGCGCGTTTCCTACGGAATTGACCAATTTCATGGAAAAAATTCCGCTCGACGATTCCGGCAAATTCCCTGCCCCGCGCAGCAACTCCACCAAAGCAACGGCGGTGCGATTGGGATCGACCTCGAATTTGTCCACCGGAAATGGGAAAAACATACCCGACCCCCGGTTGGTGTGAGTCACGACTTGGAGTTGATCCGGCACCGCGATGTTCATATCCAAAATCGCGGTGGCTGCGTCGGGGAACATAAAATCCTCACAAACCAACAAACCGTCGGGTTTGGTGGAGCCGGCGGTCCATACTTCGCGAAACTGTTCCCAGCCCACTCCCGGTAACGCGGGGTGCAAATCGGTGCGAATCCACTCCTCAGGCGCCGTCAGTCCGTGATCAGCCAGGGCCGCGTGGAACAAATCGACAAAAAACGGGGTTCGGGAATTGAAATCATCTCGGGGACCTTCCCACCCCAATAAAGCCAGGTGGCGGCGGCCGGACTCGACGAGCAGGTCAACTCCCTCCTTCACCATGCGGCGCCGGTCGAGGCCAAGCATGTGGCCGCGCGTGCCGCCGCCTGTTCCCACCAGCGGCAATTTCTTGGTCACCAACGCTTCGGTCCAGGACGGATGTTGCAAAACATCAATGGCCACGACTCCGCTGATGAGGCCGGCTTCCAGGTCATCCAGAAATTCCCGGCAGGTCAACTGCGCCGAAATTTCTCCGGGGCGCAACCGCCCGATATACAGTTTCACCTTTTCATTGGCGGTCTCCAGCAAACGACGCACCTCCTGGGCAAGACGCAGGTAAAAATAGGAGGCCCGCGGATGGCCGATGTCTCTTTCAATCAGAACCGCCGTCCATCCCCGTCCGCACCGGTCGGCAATGAAGGTTCCCTTGCCGTGGCGCCGTTCAATCCAGCCTTCCCCGGCCAACAACCGAAGCGATTCCCGGATGGTGATCAAACTAACGGAATACCGCGCGGCCAATTTTTCCTCTGAGTCCAACCGATCACCCGGCTTCCCGTTTCGTTCAATTTCATCGCGAAGGTGATCGGCCACTTGCCGATATAAAGGGCTGCGGTTAAGCGAGGGTTGATCCATGACAATGCAACCATATTTTGACAGTCCTCATAAGGAGTCAAGGCTTTTTTCATTGCTTTGGCTCCCTTTCCACGCCGGAGGCCCCGCCCGCGCTTTTTCCCTTTCGCCGGGCACGGGGATCGGGTAACGGTTGTCTCCATGTCCTGGCTTCTTCCCGGTCTCTGCGCCATCGGCGGATTGGCGCTCGGCGCTCTTCTCGTTTTTCTCTGGATGCGGGGGCGTTGCCTTGCCGTCGAATCCCGCCTCGCTGACCAGCGGGCCGCTCTCGACGCGGCCGAGACCGACCGCACCGCCCAGCAACAAGCCCGCGCGGCCCTGGAGGAAAAACTCAGCGAAGCCGCCGCCCATTTGGCCGCCGCGCGCGCCTCCGCCGCATCCGAACAAAAGGCCCTGCGCGAAAAACTGGCCGACCGGGAACAAACCGCCGAAACCCTCCGCGAGACGTTTTCCTCCCTGGCCGACGCCTCCCTCCGCAAAAACCACGCCTCCTTTCTTGAGCTGGCGCGCGAAACCCTCGGCAAATACCAAGCCCTGACCCGGGCGGAGTTCGAGAAAAAGGAAAAGGCGGTGGAAACCCTGCTCAAGCCGATTGAGGAGACCCTCAAAAAATACGAAACAGGTATCCAAACTCTGGAACAAGCCCGCCGCGAGGCATACGGCGGCCTAACCGCGCAGGTCAAGGCGCTGCACGAAAGCGAGGCCCTGCTGCGCCGCGAGACCGCCAATCTCGTGCAAGCCCTGCGCGCCCCCCAGGTGCGCGGCCGCTGGGGAGAAATTCAGCTCCGCCGGGTGGTCGAGTTGGCCGGCATGGTCGATCATTGCGATTTCGAGGAGCAAACCGGCGTCACCACCGATGACC
>PXDN01000336.1 GCA_003566375.1 Opitutia bacterium | reverse complement strand
GACGCCTCCCTCTCGCCGCTGCCCGCCACCGCCCGCCTGTGGGTTTTCACCACCGGGGTGAGCCACAAGCTGGCCGACTCGGCCTATTCGACGCGCCACCAGGAGTGCCGGGAGGCCGTGGAATTTTTCCGACAACACTCGCCCGGCGTGGAATGGTTGGCCGACGTTTCACCCGCCGAGTTGGAGAAAGCCGCAAAGATTCTCCCCGCCGCGGTCGGGAAACGGGCACGGCATGTCGTCAGCGAAAATGCCCGGGTGCGTCAAATGGAGGCCCGCCTCCGGGAAGGGGATCTGGCCGAGGCGGGCAAGGCCCTCTTCGAGTCCCATGCCAGTTCGCGCGACTTTTTTGAAAACAGCTGCCGCGAACTCGACTTTCTGGTTGCCGATCTTCGCGGCCAGAGCGGGGTCTTCGGCGCCCGCCTGACCGGCGGAGGATTTGGAGGAGCCGTTTTGGCCCTCACCTCTCCCTCCTTTTCCCAGGAACAGGCGCGTGAGGTGGCTGGCCAATACGCCGTCCATTTTGAGGCACCCCACCCAAAGGTTTTTGCCTGTGCCACGGCGCCGGGCGCGTGCCTTTTGTCACTCTGATAACGGCGGAAATCGCGGGCCCCGCGCATCGGGCCGCAAGCATTTTGGGGCACGGGAAACGGTTTAAAAATGTTTCACCAGCATCCAAACGGCCATGGCCATCATCATCACGTTTTCGGTAAGTGACACGAACCCCAGCGGCACCTTGCTGCCGCCTCCCGCGCAGGCGCAGGACAATTCCCGCTTTTCGATGTAAACCGCTTTGAACACCGAGACCGCGCCCACCGTTCCAATGAACAAAGCGGCCGGAGCCGCCACAAAAATGAATATCCCTCCAATCATCAGAATTCCGGCACCGGTTTCGACAAATGGATACACATACGCATAGCGAACGAACTTGCGGGCCAGCAGGTCGTAGGACAAAAACTCCGTGGAGAACGCGCTCAAATCCCGCAGTTTCATGATGCCGAGCACGCACATGCTGAAGGCGATGAACAGCTCGAGAATGCGAATCGGCTGAAATCCGCCGGTCATCGCGTAAGAGGCGGTGAGCGCCATGCCAAATGAAACCGCGAAAATCACAATCACCGGTTGATACGTTGGCCCTTCCTTCTGCTCCGGTGGCAACCCAAGATGGCGGCGCATCGCCTCGTAGTCCCCCACCCATTCGCCGTCGATCTGGATTTGGGGGGTTTCGGAAACTCCGTGATCTTCTTTGAACACGCGGGCTTCTTCCTCGGAAACGAGATGGCGGTCATCAACCTCAAAACCGCCGCGTTCCAGAACCCCCTTCGCTTTCAGTCCCCAGGGACAGATATGATCCGAAGTCACCATGCGGTAGAGTGTCGCTTTTTTGCCCATGGTTGGGAATGTCATCCAACCTTTCCACTCTGTCCAGCTGATCAGGTGGAAACGGTTGCCGGTTCTGACAACCGCGGTTACCTCAACTCGAGTAAAACAACTTCCCCAATCCCCGTTGCAACGGCCAGAGGGCAAGGATCGCCACCCCCGTCCACAGCACGGAGGGGCCGTCTCCGGAAATGAAAATGAACGCGCTCTGCAAGATGACGAGCACCCCGATCAACCGCCCCACCAAGGGTGGAACCGCCACCGGCGGCACCGCCGGAACACGGCCCGGCAGCAGCACCGCCACCCGACCGGCCAATCCCACCGCCAACCCCATCAACAGCAAAAACGCGACTTGCCCCGGCCAGTGAACCACGGGGGAAAACGGCAGACAGAAAAAGAAGATTGCCGCCAGCGCCATGGCCGGCAGCCAGCGTTCCAACAAGGCGTAACGCCCGCTCATTTCCCGCCGGGCAATGTGGGTCACGGCGGTGATATAGAGGAAAACACCGCCCGCCGCTCCCAAAACCAGCGGCTCCAGTGCAAACGAGCCCACCGCCACCGCTCCCAAGAGGAGGTGCAGCGCCCGGCAAAGTCCCATGTTGAGCGCCCCGACCAAGGGAATGGATTTGGTGAGCAAATTGTAATTGGCCACCGCCCCCGCCAGCAAAATTCCCACCGTGAGGACCTCGCTCCCGGCCAGGCGGGCAAACCCCAAGCCGCCTCCCGTCAAGAGCAACGCCAACAACAAAACCGTTTTCCGGCCGACCAATCCGGAAGGAAGCGGGCGTTCGGGCCGTTCCCGCGCATCCACCGAAACGTCCGCCCAGTCATTCAACAGCAGCCCGGCGCCATACAGGCAAAAACCGGCGCCCAAGGCGGCAAAAACGGCCGCGCCCGAACCGGCCACCGCCCCGTGCGCGGCCAGAAAGGCCCCGGCCAGCACATCCCCCGGAACGGTGAATAAATTCGGCGGGCGAAACAACCGCAGCCAAGCCTGGGTCTTTCCCGTGATCATGCCAAACGCCGGCCGGCGGCGGGTTAGTAGGGCATCCGGCTGCGCACCGAAACCTTCACCCCTTCGGCAAAATCGGCTTGGCGGGAGGCCCAGATCCCGGGATTCATCTCCAAACCTTCCTCTCCCTCGTCTTGAACCACAATCCGGTAGCGGAGACGCAAAGGTTTATCTTCGTCGAGCCTGGTGACGAAAAAGGCTCCAAAGCGCCCGTAATCCCTTCCCGAATACACGGTCGGCCGGGGATTCTCCGGATGGTCCATGTGCACCAGAAGATGGGTTCGCTCTCCCCGCGGCATGCTCAACGCTTTCCAATTCAGATTGGCGTGAAGGTCGTTCCCCTTGGCTTCGGCGGTTTCAGGCATCAGGTAAATGGTTTCACCGCTTCGTTCCGTGACTTCCCCGGCCGCGCGAATCTGAAAACCCGCGTGGTGGGCATCCCCCCCGAGTTCGATTTCTCCCGCCAGGGATTCAATCAGAATGTCGTAATCGAAAATGTTCTCCCGTTCGCTGACGCGCCACGCGGTCACCCGGCGGGTGTCGCGCACCACCGCCTTCCCCTCCGGTGTCACCCACTCGGTGACGGCGGTCGCGCGCGCGACCTCCGGCCCGGTGACCTCGTCTTCCTCCAGAAATTCCCGGTGAACTTGATACTCCGCCCGCGCGTGCCAAAAATCCCAGCGGTTCCCGTCCACCATGGTTCGGTTCCAACCGAGAAAAACTCCCTTGTGGTGGGGAAAGCGCCCGCCGGGGCCTTTGGTGAGAAGGCTGCTCCCATCGACGGAAAAAAGGTGCTGATACGGCTTGTGGGTGTCTTCGTGGTTTTCCGGGTCCCAAATGGTGACAAACCGCATGACGCCCCGGTCTCCGTGGCGCATATCCCGGTAACCCTCCCCCTCGGTGAATTGAAACCGGGGAGCCCCGCTGATGGTCCGGCGCGGGCCGGGTTGCAAAAAAGCCTCCAGCCTGACCGCCTCACCAGCCGGGATGCGGGGCTCCACCCAGTGCAGGGCGCCCGTCCATCTGCCATCGTCTCCCTCGGTAACCACCACTTGCGCGGGACGGTCGTTTCCTTCCGCGCAAAAAACTCTGGCCATCCAACGGTCCCGCTGGCGGCGCATGCCCCCCATGGGAAGCTGGATATCAACCGTTACGGGCACGGAAAACCGTTCCCGGTCCACCGGGGCAATTTCCAGTTCGTGTATCAGGGATTGGCCTGAAAGCTTGGTTTGCGGTAACTGAAATCCAAGCGCCAATCCCGCAACCGCCAAAGTGAGTTTCCGGCAAAACGGGCGTGAAATCATCATGCGCCCATTCTTAGGGCCGCCGCCCCCGCTGTCAACGAAGGGCGGGTACAAAGATGGGGTTGGTCGGTCGAATCGTTTACCACCCCCCATCAGCCTGCTTCGGGCCGTGGCGGTCGTTGGTTTTCACCCGGTCGGGACGGGTTTGGCCGGTTTGGGCAGGATCAGGGTGAGGCCCGCGGAGATCACGCAGAGCACGCCCGCCAGGGTAAAGGCGAAAACATAGCTCCCGGTCATCACCTTGGCCGCGTTGCCGGCAAGGATCCCGGCCACCCCGGCGATCCCAAACGCGGTGAACATCCACCCGTAGTTCGCGCCAAAATTTTTGGCCCCGAAAAGATCCGAGGTCACGGCGGGGAAAAGGGCGAAATTGCCGCCAAAGTTAAACCCAACCAGCGCCGCTCCGACACAGAGCAGGAGCGCCCCCTGCAGGTGACCCAGCGAGAACATGGTGACCGCCTGCAAACCGAACATCACCACAAAAGCCAGCTTGCGGCCGACCCGGTCGGAAGCGACGCCCCAGAGAACCCGCCCCAAGGCATTGAACACGGCCAACCAGCCGACCGCGGCGGTGCCGACCGCCAGCGCTTTCACCGGATCCAGCCCGTCCCCGGCGAGTTGGTCGGTGACAAAGGGCTGCACGATGCCAATCACCATCAGCCCGGCCATGGCCCCGCTGAAAAACATCGCCCACAACAGGTGGAAAACCGGTCTCCGCAGCGTCTCCTGCCAGGATGACTCCACGCCGGCGGCGCTCCGCCCCGGCACGCCGGGCGGGTTTTGGAGCATCATCGCCCCGATCCCGATCCCGATAAGGCAGACCAGCCCGTGAACGACAAAGAGAGAGCGGATGCCATACTCCTCACTGAACCCCTGGGCGCCGGGCACCGGCACCGTGACCGGCCCGATGCTCAAAATGTAGGGATCTCCCTTGAAGAAAAACGCCCCCAGGCCAAACCCGGCCACCGCCACTCCGCTGACCAATCCTTTGTGTTCCGGAAACCATTTCACCAAGGCCGCGATCGGACAAACGTAAGCCAACCCGATGCCGGCGCCGGCCAAAAACCCGACCGTTCCCCAAAGCAAAAACACCCGGTCCCATTCCCCCAGCGAACCGACATATTGGTTGGCCAACACCACCGCCGCCACCGTCACTCCGGTAACGATGCCCAGCGGTATGTGGCGCCCCACCGGACCATCCCGCGCGCCGGCGTTTTTCAAAAGAGCGTCCGCCAGCATCAGCAACACCACCGCCACCGCGCCGGCGAAGGCCGCGTGGGCGAGATAAAAGACGATGGGGCTGTGCATCAAACCGGCGGTAACGAACCCGCCGCCCATCAAAACCGCCCCCAGCAGGGCCGGGAACCGGGGTCCCCGCAAATCCTGCAGCCGCCCCGCGAAAACCATCACCAGGGCGAAAGAGAGGATGCAGATGGAAAAGGCGTATTTCAGGTAGCTTTGGTGCACCGAGATTTGCCGGTCGACCGCCTCCGCGTCAGCCACCACGATGGCATCCCCAACCGGTTCGCCCGCCTCGATCAGCGCCGCTTCCTCCAATACGGTGATGACGGGTGGAAACACCTCGGCGGTCAACGGCCGCCAGAAAATGCTGTAGCCGTAAACCGTTCCAAGGATCATTTGCACTAGAACCGCGCCGGCCAGGACGCGCCAGCGCGTGGCGGATGATTTCGTTTCCATCGGAAATCACCGTAAGGAACGCGGACCCATTGAGCCACGCATGATTTGGCAAAATCTCCGCCGCGGGTGCGGATCAGGCAAACTCCCCGCAAAAAAAACCGCCCGCGGCACGTGGAATAATCGGTTTCAATGATACTCCCGGCGGCCGTCCAAAGCGTTTTTCAATGTCACCGCGTCGGCAAAAACCACCCCGCCCCCGCTGGGCAAACCGAACCCGATGCGGCTGAATTTAACCCCGGTGTCCGGGAGCAGGCTGGTGATGTAATGGCAGGTTGCCTCGCCCTCCACGTCGTTGGACAAGGCCAGGATCAGTTCCGATACCTCCCCGTTG
The DNA here is from genome assembly GCA_003566375.1 of Opitutia bacterium. Lineage (GTDB taxonomy): Bacteria > Verrucomicrobiota > Verrucomicrobiia > Opitutales > T3Sed10-336 > T3Sed10-336. The sequence continues at coordinate 3,350 of PXDN01000336.1, read as the reverse complement.
GAAAGTCGGTCGCTCAGCGTCGCGAGATTCAGGTGATCCGGCCCCACCCCGTTGATGGGGGACAATTTCCCATGAAGCACATGGTAGACCCCGCCGTAGGCGGCGGAACGCTCAATGGCGGCCAAATCGGGCACCTGCTCCACCACGCAAACCGTGGCCGGATCGCGGCGCCCGTCCGCGCAAACCACGCAAAGTTCGTCCTCGGCCAAATTGCCGCACCGCCCGCACCGGCGCACGGCGGCGGCCGCGGCGGAAAGCGCCTCGACCAGGGGATTGAGCCGCTCGGACCGCTCCACCAGCAAATGCAACGCCAGGCGCTCGCCCGAGCGGTGACCGAGGCCGGGCAGCTGCTTCAGCAACCGGACCACGGTGTCGAATGTCGGTGTCATGCGATTTCCCCGAAGCCGCCCGTTTCGCCGTTCTTACATCAAGCCGGGCATGCTGAAGCCGGCGGTCGCTTTTTTCATCATCTCGTCACTCTCTTCCTTGGCGCGGTCCGAAGCTTCCTGCAACGCCGCCAACAACGACTCCTCGACAAAGGCCTGCTCCTCTTTCAAAAATTCAGGATCAAACTTCACTCCCAAAAAACGGCCCTGCCCGTTGATGCGGACCGTGATGGCGCCCCCGCCACTGGTTACTTCGATCTCTTTGTCCGTCAGCTCCTGCTGCACCGCCTCAATGCGCTGCTGCATTTTCTGAGCCTGTTTAAGCATTTTTCCAACGCCAGCCATGATTGATTCCTCCTTTAAATGATAATGTGAAAAAAACAACTCTCCGGCGGATGCCCGGCCTCGTCAAGCTGGGAGATGTCCGCGCGCCGGGTCCGGGTCCGGGATAGGCCCGCCCGGCTCTTGTGAGCCGGACGAGGCTCCCCTGGGATCCGGACGAGCCCAATTAAGGCATCCGGTTCCTCCGAATCAAAGATTCGCTCAGATAAAGGAATGATAGATTCTCGGTCTTTCAAGTGGATACCGTTTGAGCAGCAGATTGAACGTATCCCAGTTCAAATGGGGAGTACGGGATCGGCGGTTAAGCCACTTCAGCCATATCCGCTTCACCTCCTCCCAGAACAGCGCAATACTGCGAGAGTTCGGGGTAATACCGTAGTAGCTGTAGTGTCCCCGAAGTTTACTTTTCAACATCCGCTGCTGCTCACGTAATGGGTCATGTCGGTGGGTCTTACACCACTGTGTAATCTTTTTGAGCGCCCGGGTTAAGCGCTCCTTCTGCGTCTTGCGTTTTACCACCCAGTATCCCTTCCGTGATCGCCCCCAGTAGTGGGCAAATCCGAGAAAGTCGAGGGTGTCCGTCTTCGGTCCGTTTGCTGCTCTCGGCGGAATGAATCGCTTCACCCGCGTTTTCTGTTTGTTCATTCGCAGACCGAACTTCGCAAGTCGTTTAGGAAGCACTTCCATCACCCGTTCCATGTCCTCTTGTAGCTCGAACATCAACAGCGCATCGTCGGCAAAGCGCACCATTGCCGCTTTCCCTTTCAGTCGCGGTTTCACTTGTTCGACAAACCATGAGTCCAGGACGCTGTGCAAGTAGATGTTGCTCAACAAAGGTGAGATTACGCCACCCTGCGGGCTTCCCGCCGAAGGGTATGAGAGCTTTCCATTCTCCATGACTCCTGCATGCAACCATTTCCCGATCATCCGTATGATCACTCCGTCTCTGACCCGTTTCTGCACTTCCTGCCGAAGCATTGTGTGATCGATTGTGTCGAAATATTTCGAAATATCCAAATCAATCACATACGCTCCCCGCATATTCATGATTTCCTGCCATACCCTGTTCAGCGCCATGTGTTGCGACTTACCCGGTCTGAATCCATACGAGAAATCATGAAAGTCTTGTTCATAGACCGCTTCCATCACCATCGCAATCGCTTTTTGAGCGATTTTGTCTTCATAGGTGGGAATACCGACCGGCCGCTTCTCATTGTGGGTTTTCGGCACATAGGCTCGTTTCACTGCAGGCGCCTTGTACCTACCGGACTTTATCCGGTCCTCCAGGTTGCGCAGGTTCTCTTCCAGATTCTGCTCGTACGCCTCTGCGGTTGCTCCGTCAATTCCGACCGCACCGTCTCGCCGTACCTGCTGCTGCGCGACACGCAACCATTCCTGATCGATATGGTGCGCCAGCGCCGTGAAGCTCGCTTGCGGCATGTTCCGTGCATTTTCTGCTATCCGCTTCTGTTTCGTTGACACCATGCTTTCAGACATCAGTGTATCCTCCGTGTTTCCCGTTTGCGGTTCTTCGTTCGGGCGCTCCCCTTCTCTCCACAGGGTCCCGACGGGTCCGGTTCCCCTCCTTCTTCGATACTATGAGAGCGCTAAGACTGCTCACTTCGTCGTTTCCTTCACTTCGGTTTCCCTCGCTCAGGATACCCTCTTGGTGATTGCTTCTTTTGTCTCATGGCCCTACCCATCTCCGCGCACCCACAATCATCGCACGCAGCCCGGACTCATTTATATCCCGCATCGAAACCGATCGCGGCCCTTTCCCAAGGGGAACGTGTGAGCTCTCCCAGGTTCCTGGGTAACCCCTGTGTGCATTTGCCCTGCTCTTGGACCCCGCCGAAACCGTCCCTCAGGCTGTTCGAGGTGTGGTGTTGCTCCCGCTATTGCTACGACGAAAGCTTCCGGTACTCATTTTACTTTCGTGGCTCTATCACACGGCTTTTGCACTCGCTGTCTACGCTTCGCACTTCGGTCACCCTACCTGCGCAAGACTCGCTTCCGGTCGGTTGCCAGCCTTTACCGGACAGGACTTTCACCTGTTGGGTTACATAAAAGAGTTTCAATGATTCACATATCCCCTCCTTCCAGACTTGGCCTGGCGCCAAGCAATTCCAAAAGTAGCGCATGAAAACCTCTTGGATGGGAGAAAATCATGTACCTCACTTTGAGCGGACTCAAGTCCGATGCGTTCGGTACATGATTTTCTCCCATTAGCGACATATAACGCTACTTTTGAAATTGCGGCTTCTAAGAACACCGGTGTTGACTCTTGCGCCTTCGGTGGAATAGACTGGCCGCTTGAGAGCGGCTATAAAGGCCGGACACATGAGCTGACGAGGAGAGGCTATGTTCAGAGGAATATACACCCCCATTGTGACACCTTTCGATGAAAACGAGGGGCTCGCTCTCGATAAGATGAAGCATAACGTCAAGCTGTGGTCGGAAACGGACCTGGACGGCCTCTTGGTTCTCGGTTCAAACGGTGAGTTTCCCTATATCAGGACGGAGGAAAAGATCAGGCTCACGGAATTCGTCCGGAAACACTGGGACGGCAAGAGAAAGCTTCTTGCCGGCACAGGCTGTCATGCCACCGCTGAAACGATCGAG